>JACQDU010000044.1 GCA_016200955.1 bacterium | reverse complement strand
CGCGGGAGCGCGGCCGACGATGTCGTCTTCTCCGAGCGCCGCTCGCGCGAGGGCGAGCTCGGAGCGCGAGCTCTCGAGCTCCTGCGTGCGGCGGTCGAGGTTCGTCCGGAGCTGGGAGTTCAGCTCCTCGACCTGGGCGCGGGCCTTCGTGAGCTCATCCGCTCGCGCTCGCTCCTCCGCGCGCAAGCGGGCGTTCTCGAGCGCGGCGCCGGCTTGCCCCGCGAACGCCTCGAGCAGCGGGAGGTCGCTCTCGCCGAACTTCCCCGCGTCGAAGCGATTGTCGAGGTAGAGGAGGCCCAGGATCCTCCCCTCGCACGCGATCGGGACGCCCACGAGCGAGCGGAGGCCTTGCTCGGCCACGCTCGAGTGCTCGGAGAGCTCGAGCGAGGCGTCGCGGACGAGGATCGTCTTTCTTTCCTCGAGAGCTTGCCCGAGGACGCCCCGGCTCACCTTGAAGGCGGGGCGGCCCACGGCCTCGCGGTCCACGTTCCTCGCGCTCGCGACGACGAGGCCCTCGGGAACGCCGCGCTCCTTGTCGGCGGCGAGGACGGGAGCGTCCTTCGGAGCCGCGCTCTTCGCCTCCTGCGTCAAGATGAGGAAGCCCCGCTCCGCTCCCGTGAGGGCGACGGCCGCGTCGACGACGCGGTCGAGCACCTGCTGCGGCTCCTGCGGCGCATTGAGCGCTCGCGCGACCTCCTGGAGGCGCAGCAGGAAGGCGCGCTCGCGCCTTAGCCTCGCGAGCTCGGCGGGATCGGCCGCGCTTTCTCCCTGGGGATCGTCGCGGACGACGACGCGGCGAGTGGGGCGGCCGATCCGGGTCGCCTCGCGCGCTCCCAGGGTCGCGCGAGCCGCGGCGGCGTCGTCGCCTCGAGAGCGCGCGCGCCCGCGAGCATCCTCGTAGTCCACGAGGGCTCCCTCGGGGTCTCCCGCGAGCGCCTTCGAGCGAGCGCGGGCGAGGAGGACCTCGATGCGAGCCGCCTCGTCCCGGAGAGCTTCCGCGAGGTCCCACGCTTCCCGGAGGCACACGAGCGAGCGGTCGTGCGCGTTCGTCCCCTCGTAGGCCCGCGAGAGGTCGAGGAGGACCTCGAGCTCGAGCGGCCGCTCGCCCGACGCGCGGGCGTGGGCGAAGGCCTCCTCGAGGGGAGCGAGCGCTCCCTTGGGGTCGCCCTTCTCGAGGCGCCGGCGGCCTTGGTCGCGCACGTCGCGCGCTTTCTGCCTGGCGCTCTGGCGGCTCTCGCTGGTCACGCGGGTCCAGATGACGGGAGGGAGCGGTCGATGAAAGAAGAAGAGCGAGGGGAGCAGGGAGGCCGACCCGCAGCGCGCGCTTTCATCAGCTCTTCTGCTCCTCCTCGGCTCCCATGTCGCCGAAGACGTCGTCGAGAGCGCCCTTCGCGGCGTCGTCGAAGCCCGTCCCGAGGTCCACGGGCTTTCCCTTCCTCTCGGAGACGGTCTTCACGATCGCCACGAGCCGATCGCGGAGGTCCTTCAGGTAGAACGTGAGGGCGCCGACCGTCGTCGCCTTGGGCTCGAAGACCGTCACGAGCACCGCGCCCTCGGGGAGGAGCGTGAGCTGGACGCTCGCGTGCTTTCCCTCGTGCGTGAGCGTCACGAACTCGTCCTGCGTGATGACTTCGGAGACGGGGCGGGTCGCGGCGAAGGACGCCGTCACGAGAGCGGAGATCGTCTCGGGCGGGATCCCGGGCTCGCCGATCTGCGCGAACGCGTGGCCCTGCACGTCCATGAGGAGGTTCGCCTTCGTGCGCACCGCGGCCTGGTAGGGAGCGAACGCCTTCCGGACCGCGGCCACGTCCTCCTCGTAGAAGATGAGCTGGCGCTTCTCGTTCCCCAAGCCGGGCTCCCCCGTGGCCTGCCTCTTATACATGGAGCGAGAGGAGCCTGTCGACCCGAGATGATGAACCGCGAAGACACGAGGGCACGAAGGTCCGTGGGCAGGCCGTGTGCGGAGACTTCGTGCTTCGCGTCTTCGTGGTCTCTCCCTTCTCTCCCGAAGGCCCGTGCCGCTCCCACGCGGACGGGAAGAAACCGCCCGCCCGAGCACGCGCGCTTGAAGTCGAGACGGCCGCGGTGCTAAAACCACGCTGGAGGTGCGAGCGTGAACGAGCTCAGCCGCCGCTACGCGATCATAAGCGACCTCCACTCGAACACCGAGGCGGTCACGGCGGTCCTCGCCGACATAAAGCAGCGCGCGATCGACGACATCATCTGCCTGGGAGACGTCGTCGGCTACGGCCCCGAGCCGCGCGAGTGCCTCGACATGGTCATGCAGACCTGCCGCGTCTGCCTCCTCGGGAACCACGACGAAGCGGTGCTCAAGGGCGCCCACAACTTCAACGCCTGGGCGCGCGAGGCGATCGACTGGACGCGCGAGCAGCTCCAGGAGAACGGCGCGCACGCCGAGGCAAACCGGCGCCGCTGGGCTTACATCGAGGCCATGCCGCTCAAGTTCCAGACGAACGGCCTCTACTTCGTGCACGGCTCCCCGAGGCAGCCGCTCGAAGAGCGAGATCATCTTCCACAGGGTAGCCTACGACCTCCGGGCGACCGTCCAGAAGATCAAGGACAACGAGCGGCTCTCGGACAACCTCGCGCTCAGACTCCAGAAGGGCGTCTAGAGCCCTGGTGACGACGACGGAACGAAACCACCGACCACACCGACGGACACCGAGTTGCCCTTTCGGTGCCTCCGGTGCTTTCGGTGGTTTCAAGTCCCACCAGGACCCGATGTGCCGGACAGAGGAACGGTGATGCCCGACAGCACGCCGAACGCCTTCGCCCGCTCGAGCGGTACCGCGTCTCCCGAACCGGGGAAGGGCGGTGACGCCGCCTCGAAGAAGACGATCCAGGAGAGGGACCGCACGATCCTCCTCCTCCAGGACGAGCAGCGGAACCTGGAGTCCATGCGCGGGAAGCTCGAGGCGGAGGGCTTCTCCGTCGCGACGTGCTCTCCCGAGCAGGCGCTCGAGGGGCTGAGAGCGCGGCCTCACGCGATCGTGCTCGTCCCGGGGACGATCCTCGCCGCGCAACCCGAGGCGGCGACGCTCGCGCAGGCGGCGCCGCCGGTCGTGCCTCCGCCGACTCCTCCCGGGAGCGGGAGCTACCGGATGATCCCCCGGGCCGAGGCGCGCGGGCTCCCTCTCCTCGACCGCCTGAGGCGAGGAGCGCCCGAGGCGGCCGTCGTGATCGTGGGAGGGCCGTTCGAGAGGCTCCCGCACGCCTTCCAGCGAGGCGCCGTGGACGTGATCGTGCGCCCCGACGACGTGGACGAGATCCGCGCCGTCCTCGTCCAGGCCCGCGCCCGCCGCCAGGTGGACAAGGAGCGCCTCGATGCCCTCGAGGACGCCCGCAGGACGAGGAAGTTCTTCGAGGAAGTCCTCCGGGGCCTGGGCGAGGGGATCGTCGTCATCGACGAGCAGGCGAAGATCCGCTACCGGAACCCCGAAGCCGCGCGCGTCCTGGGAGAAGACGACGACGCGACCCCCGACCGCCACGACGAGGACGGCTCGAGCCTGCACCTGAAGCAGCTCGTCCTGGCGCCTCTCCTCCAGCTCCTCGTCGAGACCCTCACCGAGAGGGAGCCCAAGACGAAGATGGTCGCGCTCGAGGAGGAGGACCAGAAGATCTTCCTCGACGTCACGACGAGCGTCCTGCGCTCGGGCGACGGCCGGGCGACCGGCGCCGTCGCCGTCGTCCGCGACCGGAGCGCGGAGAAGATGCTCGAGGAGCAGCTCGCCCACACCGAGCGGCTCGCGACGCTGGGCAGCCTCCTCGCCGCGATCGCCCACGAGATCGCGAACCCTCTCTCCGTGATCACGGGCTGCGCCGAGATCGGCCAGGAGACCGCGAAGGAGGCCGCCCTGGCGGGCGCCCGCGCCCAGGAGCCCGACGCCAAGACGGCGCTCGAGAAGTTCTCGAAGGACGTGAAGGACATCCTCGAGCAGATCTGCGACGCCGGCCTCAGGTGCCAGACGATCGCGAACAACCTCCTCCAGTACTCGCGGCGCACGCCCGCTCGCGTGGTCGAGCAGGACCTGAACGAGCTCGTCCGAAAGACGCTCGCGTTCGTCGGGAAGTACCTCGGGACGGACAAGGTCGAGGTCGCGCTCGACCTCGACTCGGTGCTCCCGCCGGTCCGCGTGGACGCCGCGCAGCTCCAGCAAGCTCTCACGAACCTCATCGACAACGCCGTCCACGCCATGCTCGGCCAGCGGCGGGCCACCGGGCGCGGCTCGACCTCGACGGCCATGAAGCTCAAGGCACCCCGGCTCTCGATCTCGACGCGGACCGCGGCGGGCCAGGCGGTCATCGTGATCGCCGACAACGGCCCCGGAATCCCCGCGCGCCAGCTCGAGCGGATCTGGCGGCCCTTCTACACGACCAAGGAGCGCGGGACGGGCCTCGGGCTCTACATCACCCGGCGCGCCGTGGAGCACCAGGGCGGCACGATCGCTCTCGAGACGGAGGTGGGCGAGGGGACGACGTTCACGATACGGTTGCCGCTGTGACGAGGGGCAAGCGGCCGTAGGTCGGGGCGGGCGCCTTCCTCCTCGAGCGGTCGTCGGCTTGTTCCGGTGCGGAGACTCGACGGAAGCCGATCGCGCGAGCGCGAGAGTCTCACTTCACCATTTGCGGGGGGATGCCCCCCGCATTCCCCCTAGACCCCGAGCGTTTGCTGGAGAGCGTGCGAGCGGTCTCTCCGATCCTGTGCACAGGGAGCCTCCGTACTCTCCTGGGTCGGCCTCGCATCGAGGTGGACGGGTCATGATTTCCCGCTGGGCTTGCCACTCGTCACTCTTCATTTGAGCCCTGCGCCGCGGGGCGCCTTTACCACTCGACCGCGCTCGGGGGCAACGGGAGCGCCGCGATCGCGGGCTGGAGGCCGGAGATCTCCTCTCGGCGGCGCGAAGGTTCGGGCGGCTTCTTCTCCTTGGGAGCCGGCGGAGCGGGAGCGGTCTCCGCGGCCGTGACCGTGACCGGGGCCGGGACCGCGGCCGTGACCGGAGCCAGGACCGGGACCGGGACCGGGGCCGTGGCCGGGACCGGAACCGGAGCCGGAGCCGGAGCCGGAACCGCGGTCGGAACCGGAACCGCGGCCGGAACCGGAGCCCGAACCGGAACCGGAACCGCGCCCGGAACCGGAGCCGCTTCCGACCCCCACCCCGGCCCTCCCCCGCTTCGCGGGGGAGGGGGAGCCTTCACCGGCCTTCGTTCCGCGCTCCGCTTTTCCGCGGGAGCGGGAGCGGGAGACGGCGCGGCGGCAAGAGGAGGCTGGACCTGGTTCCGGCCCTCGCGCTTGGCGACGTAGAGGTGAGCGTCGGCCGAGGCGACGAGGGAGCTCACGTCGTCCATGGCGTTCTCGAAGGAAGCGACGCCGAAGCTCGCGGTGACCTGGATCTCGGCGCCGCAGGCGCGGACGGGAGAGCGAGCGACGCAGAGGCGGAGGCGCTCGGCGAGCTTCTGGGCCTCGTCCAGGCGCGTGTTCGGGGCGAGGACGGCGAGCTCCTCTCCCCCGTAACGGAAGGCGAGGTCGTAGCCGCGGATCGTGGCGCGCAGGCGCTCGGCGACCTCGGCGAGGACCCGGTCTCCGGCGACGTGGCCGTGCGTGTCGTTGACTCTCTTGAAGTGGTCGATGTCGAGGACGACGAGAGAGAGCGGCGTCCCGAGACGGCGCGCTTGCGCGATCAGGACGCGGGCCTGCTCGACGAAGTGGCGCTTCGTGCCGAGGCCCGTGAGGCCGTCCGAGACGGCGCGGTCGTAGAGCGCGGGCTTCCGGATCGCGAGAGCGACGTGCTTCGCGAGGAGGTCGAGGTCGTCCTCGACCTCTCGCGCCCACGCCTCGTCGCGGCCGCGGCGCGGGATCGCGACCTCGAGCGCTCCCATGACCTCGCCGTCGGCCACGAGGAGCGTCGCGACCGCGAGGGCCGAAGGGCCCAGCTCGCCGATCCGCCGCTTCGCGGCGAGCGCCTTCGCGGCCCGCCGGGGTGCGATCCCGAGAGGGGGCTCTCCCGTCTTCTTGATCCGGGTCTTCTCCTTGGTCCTCACGGCGATCGCGTCCAGGCTCAGCTCGCCTTGAGTCTCGTAGAGAAAGATCCGTATGTCGTGAGCCTCGACGAGCCCCTCGATCACGGTGAGCGCCTTCTCCAGGACGAGCTCACGGTCCACGCCGTCGTTCGCGACCAGAGAGAGGTCGCGGACCGCGGAGAGGCGGTCGACCTCGCGCCGGAGGCGCGTGAGCTGGTTGCGCGCTCCTTGGTCGCTCGCGTCGTCGCGGCGGCCGAAGGCCGAGAATCCGCCGCCCCCGCGCCTCAGGTGAGCGAGCGCGCGCCGGAGCCGGAGCGCATCTCCCAGGAAGAAGAACGCCAGGACCGACGAGAGCGCTCCCGAAGACGCGATCGCCGAGACGAGGACGGACGTCCCGATCTCGTCCACGTGCCTCCAGTGAAAGAACGCCCCGAGCCCGAGCGCCAGGGCGGGCGCCAGGAGGAGGAGCACGACCTCTCGCGACCTCGCGTCGAGCACCAAGAGCCCGCTCCTCGGCCTGGGCTCCCTCGGTCGAGGGAGCCGGCCTATCGACCTCTTCGGCAAGGAGCGGCGATCGCTTGCGAGGGACGCACTTTTTTCCCGGAGGAGCGCGGGGTCGCTCGGGCCCACGCCGGGCGCAAATCCGAGGCAAAACGCGGCTTCCCGCGAGAGTGGCGCGAGCGTCGCGGTCGTGCGGGAAGGTCTACCGTCCTGGCATGGTCGGGGCGAGCCCGCGCCGGGATTGAGCCGCGGGCCCAGCGGCGGCGCGGCTTCCCGTTGGCACGTCCGTCGCTACGTCCGGGCGCTCGCGGCCTTCGGCGAATGCTGAATCGCGGCGCCCGGGGACGAAGGCGCGTGTTCTCCGGGTCTCGCTCTCGCGCGCGTGACTCCAAACCAGGCGGCCGAGGCCGCCCTTCCGGGAAGGTGAAGACATGACGCGAACGCTGAGGTTCACGGCGTTCTGCCTCGCAGGGTTCGTGCTCGCTGGCTGCTCGAGCCTCCGTTACAAGAAGTCCGAGGACCTCTGGGTCGAGGGCGACGCGCGGTTCAACAGCGGCCAGTATTCGGACTCGGTCGCTTACTACGACGAGCTCCTCCGCCGGGACGATCACGACCTCCGGGCCCGGCGCCATCGCGCCATCGCTCGCGATCGGTCGGGCGCGACCTCGGACGCTCTCGACGACTACCAGAAGTGCGCGGACATCGGCGACGCTCCCGCGCTCCTCTACCGCGCGAACCTCGACATCAAGTCGGGCTTCTTCGACGCGGCGGAGCGGGACCTCGCCGCTCTCAGGGGCATGAGCCTCGACGCGCACCAGCAGGTCGCCCAGCTCTCGCTGGTCGGCCTCCTGCGCCTCCGGCAAGGGAACGCCCGCATGGCGGTCCAGAGCCTCGAGCGGGCCTGCGAGATGGCTCGCGGACAGTCCGACAGCTTCACGCTCTCGTACGGGAGAGACGCGCACCACAGCGCGGCTCACGCTTACTACCAGCTCGGCGAGTTCCAGCCGGCCATGGAGCACATGGAGCAGTACCGGCAGCTCGCCGAGGCGACGAGCGTGGGCGTCTCGGGCCAGGACTACTACGATCTGTGCATCTTCCATTACCTCGCCGGAGACACGGAGGGAGCTCGGAGCTACCTCTCGAAGTGCGACTCCGATCAGCGCCGCCGCGCGGGCGAGCTCCTGAACGACCCGACCTTCTTCGGCAGCTAACGCGAAAGACAGAGGCACGTCTTGCCGCCGGGCAAGACGTCAGGTGAAGGAGAGAGAATGTTTTCGAGAGAGAGACTCCTGGGCGCGACGCTCGTGAGCGCCACCCTCGGCTTCGCGTTCGCGGCGCCCTTCGCGCTCGCCGCGCCCGACGGCTCGATCGAGGCCGAGGAGGCCGAGGCCAAGAAGCTCACCGGTGACGTCGAGCCGGTCCCGGGCTGGTCGATCAAGCCCGAGATGAAGAGCATCGAAGGCTCGATGAAGCAGTTCAACGTGCTCATCGGCTCGCTCAACCGGGCGAACAAGGACCTGAAGGACGAGTTCGAGAAGTACCTCAAGAACCCGGACAACAAGGTCATAGGCTCCTCGCTCGAGAAGAAGATGGCAGCCTACGCCGCCCAGGTTCAGGGCGAGTTCTCGACGGTCATCTCCGAGCAGGACGGTCTCACGGCGAACTTCCGCATGCTCCGCCGGAAGCTCCAGCAGCTCGCGGGACACCTCGGCACGAAGGCGGGCGACTTCCAGGACAAGCTCAAGGGCTTCACCGACGACTCGAAGAAGCAGGAGAAGGCCCTCATCGAGCTCGCGATCAAGATCAAGGAGAACCCTCCCGAGGATCCGGACGAGCTCAAGAAGCTCAAGCACGACTTCCTGATCAAGCAGAGGCGCTTCAACATCAAGAGCCGCTACGTGAAGGGCTACGCCTCGCGGATCGCGAACTACCAGCAGCTCAGGAAGAACCTGGACAAGCTCTCGGACCTCTTCGTCATGCTCCACGAGAAGTTCGGCGACCTCATGGACAACCTCTCGAACGAGAAGCAGTACCTGAGGGACACGATCGAGCTCCAGGCCGACACGCTCAGGATCAAGCAGATCATCGAGCAGGGGATCACGGGCGGCGACAACGCGATCAAGAACGTCTCCGCCAAGCTCGCGGACCTCTACATCAAGGTGGACGCCTTCGGCGCCGTCCACGACAAGATCAGCGCCGACCTGAACAAGTTCGTCGAGAGCGAGACCGAGATCGGGAAGATCTCGGACCAGCTCATGAAGATCGGCGAGACGCCGTTCGGCCAGGGCCAGACGCAGGACATCGACAAGTCGATCGACGAGTTCTACGAGAAGTCGAAGAACCCCTCGATCGACGACGACGCCATGCTCGGGAAGGATGCCCCCAAGTGATTGCAAGCAAGCTGACGCGGACGTTCGGCTCTCACGCTACGCTTTTCGGCTCTCACGCTGCGCTTTTCGGCTCTCACGCTGCGCTTTTCGGCTCTCACGCTGCGCTTTTCGGCTCTCACGCTGCGCT
>JACQDU010000043.1 GCA_016200955.1 bacterium | reverse complement strand
CCCGCGCGTCGCCCACGATCCGCCGGAGCTCCTCTCGGAGCTCGCGACTCCCGGCAGGCGCGCTCTCATCGAGGACATGTATCGGCCCGACATCGCGCCGATCCTGAGCGAGCTCGACGTCGAGAAGGACATACGGATCGACTCGGAGCGGGGGGAGGAGCGGTTCCTCCTGGTCCGCAGGAAGCGCTGAAAGGACATTAACCACGAAGACACGAAGGCACGAAGCTCGCCTTCTTCGTGCCTTCGTGTGTTCGTGGTTCCGTCGTTCTCTCGTCGGTCCGGAAGAGCTGAAAAGAGAAGATCGTCTTCCTCGCAGCGAGGCGCGTCCGGTACGTGCGCCGCGAGCTCAGGTTCGAGCTTTCGGGAAGCGCTCCTTGACCCTCTGCGAGAGCTCCTCCTGCCGGGCGTCCTCGGACTGCGTGGAGGGGAGGAGCCGGTTCAAGTCGGCCACGAGCTCCGCGCAATTCGGGTGCCTCTGCTCGCGGTCCTTGTGCATCATGCGGAAGAGCACGGGGAGGAGACGCTGCGTGATCGTGTCGTTGAGCTCGCGCGGGTCCGGGACGGGCTCCGAGAGGTGCTTCAGGCAGACTTCCTCGGGCGAGCGCCCGAGGTAAGGCGGCCGTCCCGTGAGGATGTGGAAGAGGGTCGCTCCGAGCGAGTAGATGTCCGCGCGCGAGTCGAGGTCCGGCCTCCCCTCGATCTGCTCGGGCGAGATGTAGTAGGGCGAGCCCATGATGACGCCGTCTTCCTTCTGGCCCTCCTTCGCGGCGTCGACCCTCTGGGCGAGGCCGAGGTCGCAGAGCTTCACGACGCCCGAGCGCGAGATCATGATGTTGCCGGGCTTGATGTCGCGGTGGACGAGGCCGTGCGCCTCGGCGTGCTGGAGAGCGCGCGCGATCTCGCGGACGATGAAGACCGCGAGGTTCTCCTCCAGGCGCCCCTGCCGGTCGTCCACGAGCTCGCGCAGCGTGACTCCCTCGACGTACTCCATGGCGAAGTAGTGGTAGCCGTTCCCGGTGCCGACGTCGTAGGCCTGCACGATGTTCGGGTGGTTGAGCCGCGCGGCCGCGCGCGCCTCGGTCACGAAGCGATCGATGAACTCGTTGTCGAACGAGAGCTTCGGGTCCAGGACCTTGAGCGCGACGACGCGGTCGAGGTTCTTCTGCTTCGCGGCGAAGACGAGCGCCATGGCGCCTCGTCCGAGCGGGGCGACGATCTGGTAGCCCTCGATGTGGTCGTTCGCGATCTCGTCCTCGAGGGCCTTGCAGATGATCGCGACCTCGTCGGCGCCCAGGTAGCTCTTCCGCTGGAGGAGGGCTCCCAGGAACCAGCGCTCGCCTTTCTCCTGGAGAGCGCGCTGCTCCTTCACGCACTCGTCGAGCTGCTCCTCCGTGACGAAGCCGTGGCGGAGAGCGATGGTTCCGAAGAGCGGCCGCTGCTTCCGCGTGTCGCCGACCCGGCGCGCCGTCTCTCGCGGTTTCGCGGCGGCCTTCATCTGGCGCTTCTCCCGGAGGAGCTCGCCCTGATGCACCTGGAGGAGCTGCATGAGGACCCGGACGTGCCCCTCGCGCTGGAGGTGTCCGGCGCGCATGAGGAGGTGCCCGAGCGAGTGCATGAAGCCGCGCCGGCTCTGGACGACGAGGGCTCGCTTCACGCGGACGAAGGGGACGACGTCATGCTCGCTCGCGAGCTTTCCATAGAGGATCTCCTCGTGGATCGCCTCCGCGCACGAGCGCACGCGGTGCGCGCGCGCGAGGCGCTCCGTGTCCACCATGTCCTTGTTCTTGAGGACTTCTTCGAGGGAGACGCCGATCGCGAGGTCGATCGCCTGCGCGCGGAGCCGGAGCGCCTCCTCGAGCTCCGGCTCTCCCACGGCTCCGAGCTCGAGCAGGACCCTTCCGAAGAAGAGCTCCGAGTGAGGAGAGCCGAGCGCGTCTCTCCCGACGAAGGAGCGCAGGTAGAGCTTGTAGGCGAGGGCCGTGTCCTCGTCGAGGTCGGGAGGGACGTCCACCTTCGGCGGAGGAGCGCCCTTCTTCCTCGCCTCGATCGCTTCCTTCTCCCGCGCGAGCGCAAGCGCGGCGCACATCTTGACGGCCGTCACGATCCCATCGCCCGTGCGAGCGCTGGCTCTCGTGACGCGCTTCTCGCCGAGCTGCCCCTTGAGCGCCCCGAACGCGCGCGAGCCGTCGGCTCCGTGGACGAGGTCGCTCTTGTTGAGCTGGGCGACCACGGCCGAGTCGAGCGAGCGCCCGCACCCCTTGAGCGCCTCCTCGAGCCGCCGGAGGCCCGCGAGCGACTCGTCGAGCTTCTCGTCGCGGGCGTCCACGCAGAGGATGATCCCGTCGATCCCCGAGAGGAGCATGCGCCTCGCGAGCTCGTGCCGCGGCGCTCCCGGCAGCGCGAAGAGCTCTATGTGGAGCTGCGCCGCGGCGAGGGCCATGTCGAAGGCGAGGTAGTCGTAGAGGAGGGTCGAGCCGTCGATCGCGTTGAACGAGATCACCGGCGCTCGCGACGAGCCCTCGGGGAGCTCCTGCTTCAGCCTCTCCGCGAACTTCTCGATCGACGCGGTCTTGCCCGTCCCGGGGGGGCCCCAGTAAGCGAGGCGGATCGCGATCTCGTTCGGCGCGTCGGGCATGCGCTCGTTGGGAGCGTAGTCGGGTCGCGGGGGGCAAGCAACGCCAGGTCAGTGCTCGGCGTCCAGGCTCGAGGTCGCTCGCCGACCGTGAGGCCCACCGGACCTCGCTTCACGCCCTTCGAACGAGCCCGCCCGCGGGCACCAGGCAGCGGTGCTGGAAGATGGCCTTCAAGGAGTCGTGGCATGGACGGCAGACCGCGTGCCCTCCGCAGAGGCCCCAGGTCTCGAGCGTGAACTCCTTGTCGCAGCCCACGCAGGTCTCGCGGGCTCGGATCGCCTCGAGCGCGGTCTCCTTCCAGTGCTCGGCCTCTTGCGCGTCGTCTCGACTCGCCCTCGCTCACCGCGCGCAGCAGACGACCTCGCTCGCGCGCCCCTTCTGCTCGACGACCTCTCTCGTGACGACACGGAGCCCGGCTCGCCGCGCGAGAGGCTCGAGGTCGAGCGGCCTGCACCCGCCCGTCCACAGAGGCCGGATCTTCCGCGCGAGCGCGAGCCCCGACGCGACGACTTGCCCCGCGAGAGAGGCTCCCCTCGAGGTGAGCCCGGCGCAGACGACGAGACCGCCGGGCTTGAGCACGCGCCTCATCTCGGCGAGAGCGATGAGCACGTCCTCTTCTTCCAGCAAGTCGAGCACGTAAGTCGTGAGCACGCGATCGACGCTCTCGTCCTTGAGCGGGATCCTCACGGCCGTTCCTCTCACGAGCGTCACGCCGTTCTTGCCCGCCTGGTCCGGCGACTCGAGCTTCGAGCGAGCGCGCCGGAGCAGGCTCTCGGCGACGTCGATCCCGATCACGCGCCCTCCCCCGCCCACGCGGGAGACGACGCGCGCGAGGAGGCCTCCCGTCCCGACGCCGACCTCGAGCACGACGTGCCCCGCCCTCGCGTCGAGGAGAGCGAGCGCCCGCGCCTTCGCGCGCGACTCGTACCTCTCGCCGCGCTCGAGCGCGTCGCCCATCTGGTCGTAGTGCGCCTCGATCTGCCGCGAGAGGACGGCGCGCGCGTCGTCCGAGTGGACGTCGGAGAAGCGGCGCGAGTGCCAGCGCCGCTCGCGCTTGCCGCCGGCGAGGAGGTCGAAGGCGTCGATCGCCTCGATCCCTCCCACGAGCCAGACCGCGTCGTGCGGCCCGATCACGTTCCCCGCCGCGGGGAGGAGGTCCTTCTGTCCCTCTCTCTGATGCAAGAGGACGTTCACCGCGTGCCTCGCCTCGACGAGGGCGATCGTGAGGCCGACGAGACCTGACCCCGGCGAGACCTCGAACCGCGCGAGGTGCAGGTGAGCGTCTCCGACCGCGACCGACGTGAGGATCTTCTGGTTCCAGACCGCCGCCGCGAACGACGGCGCAGCGAGCGCTGTCGTCGAGAACACCGCCTGGAAGTCGAACGCGCGCTCGATCCTCGCCGCGAGGTGCTCGTCGAACATGCGGAGCACGACCTTGATGCTCGGGTTGAGCTCTCGCGCGTTGAGCGCGACCTCGATGTTCACGAGGTCGTCGTTCGTGAGGGCGAGGATCGTGCGCGCGTTGCGGACGCCCGCCTTCTCGAGCACGTCGTCGCGGCGCGCGTCGCCTATGATGATCGGGATCTCGTACTTCTCGAGGACGCTCGAGAACTCCTCCTTGGGGTCGGTCTCGACGACGACGATGTGAGGATCGCGCGTCGCGAGCTGACCCACGACGCGGTAACCGAT
>JACQDU010000659.1 GCA_016200955.1 bacterium | reverse complement strand
GCTCGCGATCGCGCGGCCCCTCGTGCAGAAGTACCCCCTCGACATGGCTCTCCTCGAGTTCCTGCGCCCGCTCACCAGGCGGCGCACGCAGGCGACCGCGCTCGCGTTCCCGCTGCGCGGTCGCTGGAGGGCAAGCGTGGACCGGACGCATCACCACCAGCGGAAGGTCTTCGCCGTCTACGCGATCGACTTCGTGCGCGAGGTCGACGGGAAGAGCTTCAAGGGAGACGGGAAGGCGCTCGAGGACCACTTCGGCTACGGACAGCCGATCCACGCCGCGGCGGATGGCGAGGTCGTCGAGGTGCGCGAGGGATTCCCCGACAACGCGATCGACCGCTCCGAGGGAAAGGAGGACAAGCACAACGGAGTGTCGCTCCTCCACGCGGGTGGCGAGGCGACCTGGTACATCCACGCACAGAAGGGCTCGATCACCGTCAAGAAGGGCGACAAGGTGAAGAAGGGCGACGTCATCGCGCGCGTCGGCAACTCCGGAGGCTCGGCGCGCCCTCACCTCCACTTCACTCTCGCGGACGCTCGCTGCGCGATCTCGGTGCCGTGGAGGTGCGAGGGCTACTCGCTCGTCGCGGACGACGGGTTCGTCGTTTCCGTGAAGCGCGGGCGCCCGATGGAGGGTCAGCTCATCGAGGTCGCGGAGGGGCCGGCGAAGCCGAAGTAGCCCCCGGCTGCGGTGCCATTCCTGCACCTCGCGATGGCCTTGAACGCGCCTCCATCCGCGGGCATATTCCTGGCGGTAGGAGAGGCGCTCATGGGCCCCGGCAAGAAAATCTCGCGTGGCTCGGCGAGGCCCTCGAGCAAGACGACGCCGGGAGACCCCCACCTCGTGAGTGCCGGTTCTGCACCGGCAATGGACGGCGCCCTTCCGCCGACGGTGGACGACATCCTCGAGGCGACGGCGGAGAGCGCGATCCGCTTCACGCGAGCGGACCAGGGCCACGCTTACCTCGTCGCCACGGAGGACGACGGGACCGAGGTCGTGACACACCAGTGCCTCGTCCTGCCCGAGGGAGGGATCGTCCGGCAATACGAGCGGCGCCGGAGGCTCCTCGAAGGGCCGTGCCAGGAAGCGATCCGCGAGGGGCGCATGTATTACGTCCACGACGCCTCCACGAACCGGCTCCACCAGGACCTCCTGCGCGCGCTCGAGGCGCGCACGAGGGAGATACGGGGAGACCGGCTTCGCCTCGAGTACGCGCGGCAGTACCTCGCGTTCCTGAAGCCGGCTCGCAGCTACATCGCCGTCCCCATCAAGCGCCCGGGAGGCGAGGCCGTGGGCTGCGTCGCTCTCTACTCGACCGAGCGCGAGGACTTCTTCGGCGTGCTCAAGAAGCGGATCATCGAGGAGTACCTCGACAACTTCGCGGGAGCGCTCATCGTCGCTCTCATAGAGAAAGCGAGGGGCGCGCAGCTTCCAACCGCGCCGCCGCGCGTCTTCGACGACTCCGAGGGCTCGCCCTGGGACGGAACGGGCCCGTACCTCGAGCGGCTCCTGAGACATCACCTGCGCCGCGGCTCGTGGAACCGGGCCCTCTCGGAGGTCGAGCGCTTCATGATCGAGCTCGCGCTCCGCCGCTCGCGCGGGCATCCGAGCCAGGCGTTCCGCCTGCTGCGCATGCCGCGGCGGACCTTCTTCGCGAAGCTCAGGAAACACGGGATCGACGCCGCTCACTACTCACCCGGAGAAAGCGAAGGTCGACGATGAGCACCCAGGTCCGGGACGTCTCCTCTCCCGAGCTTTTTCTCGCGGACTTCCCGGAAGACGGAGTGCCCCTCGTGCGCATCGAGGGGGACAAGGCGAGCCGTCTTCCCCGCGAGGCGTGGGTCACCGAGACGACTCACAGGGACGGCCAGCAGGGAGGGATCCCGTTCACGACCGATCAGGCCGTGCGCGCCTTCGAGCTGATCGACCGCGCGAGCGGCGGCGGCCGCGCTATCCGGCAAGCGGAGTTCTTCGTCTACGCGCGCTCCGACAAGGAAGCGTTCCTCCGCTGCCAGGCCCTCTACCGCGAGGGTCGCGCGCGCGTGGAGCCGACGACGTGGGTGCGAGCGTCGACGAACGACGTGAAGCTCCTCCGCGATCTCGGCGTCCGGGAGACGGGCCTCCTCGCGTCGGCCTCCGACTATCACACGTTCTTCAAGTTCAAGCCCGGAGGGCGAGCGAGGGCGGCCGCGGCTTACCTCGATGCCGTGAGGCTCGCTCTCGACGCGGGGATCCGGCCGCGCGTCCACCTCGAGGACGCGACGCGCGCGCCGCTCGACTTCCTCCTCCCGTTCGCGCGCGCGGTCGAGGAAGCGGCGGAGCCTTACGGGCCCTCGCTCGCGCCGCGCTTCCGGATCTGCGACACGCTCGGCGTCGGCCTTCCCTTCGAGGAAGCGCCCCTCCCGCGCTCGATCCCTCGCCTCGTGCGCGCCGTGATCGAGCGGGCCGGCGTCCCGGGAGAGCGGCTCGAGATCCACCCGCACAACGACACGGGCCTCGTCGTCGCGAACGCGCTCGCCGCGGTGCTCGCGGGGTGCGCGGCCGTGAACGGCTGTCTCCTCGGGAAAGGCGAGCGGACGGGCAACGCTCCGCTCGAGGTCGTGCTGTTCCACCTCATGGGCCTCTACCCCGATCTCTCGCCCGAGCTCTCGGCCGTGAACGAGCTCGTGCGTTTCTACGAGGAGATCGGCGAGCCCGTCGCGCCCAAGCATCCCCTCTTCGGCCGCGACGCTCACCTGACGAGAGCGGGGATCCACGCCGACGCTCTCAGGAAGGACCGGCGGACCTACACGTTCTGCGACACGGAGCGCGTCCTCGGGCGGCCGCTCGAGGTCCTGCTCACGAAGGAGAGCGGCCTCGGCGGGCTCGCGTTCCTCATCTTGCAGAAGACGGGGAGAGACGTGCCCAAGGACGACGAGCGCCTCCGCGCGACGTGGGCGGCGCTCGAGGGCTCCTTCCAGGGAGGGAGGACCGTGGCTTACGGATGGGAAGAGCTCCGCTCGAGCGTCTTCCCGAGGACGTTCCCGGACCTCGCGCTGCAGCGAGCCTGACGTGGTGCCCGCCTGCCCGCCGGATTGGCTCCCGCGGTCTCCCGTAGCCCCAAGCGTCCCAACAAGTTCAGACCTCCTCGGTGCGTGCTAAACTTCGGCTCGCATGCCGGAGCACGCAAAGCCCGACTTCCAGATCCACGACGACGGCTCGAAGGTCAAAGACAGCGTGAAGGCCGCGGTGATCCAGATCACCGTGGACGAGCGCGTCGACCAGGCGAGCGTCTGCACGATCGAGCTTCGCGACGAGGGCGCCATGCTCTCGGACGGGAAGAAGTTCAAGATCGGCAGCGACCTCAAGGTCGAGCTCGGATACGTCGGCGCGACCAAGGCCGTCTTCGAGGGAGAGATCACGGGCTGGCGCGGCGCCTTCCCGAGGAGAGGGCCGCAGCAGCTCACCGTGATCGCGCTCGACCGCTTCCATCGCATGCGCCGGACGAGGAAGCGGCGCAGCTTCCTCAAGATGAAGGACTCCGAGATCGCCGAGCAGGTCGCCGGCGACTACGGGTTCTCGACCGACACCAAGGCGACGCCCGTGAAGCACGACTACGTGCTCCAAGCGAACCAGTCGGACGCCGACTTCCTGCTCGAGCGAGCGGCGCTGTTCGGATACGAGCTCTACATAGACGGCGCGAAGAAGCTCGTCTTCCGGGCTCCCAAGCTCGACGCGGGGCCGGTCGCGACGCTCAAGTGGCACCAGAGCTTGAAGCACTTCGCTCCCACGATCTCGGTCGCGCGCACGCACGCCCAGGTCAAGGCGACGGGCTTCGACATGAAGCAGAAGAAGGCCGTCCTCGCGACGGCCAAGAAGGGCGACGAGAGCTCGCTCATGGGGGGCTCGAAGCCCGGGTCCGAGCTCGAGGCCAAGATCTCGGCCGACCCCGACCAGAACCCCTTCATGCCCATGCTCTCTCCCGACGAAGCGGACGCGCTCGCGAAGGGACTCCTCGACCGGAGCGCGCTCAAGCTCGTCACGGGAGACGGCTCCGCGTGGGGCTCGAACCTCATCCGCCGCGGCACGATCATCCAGATCGACGACATCGGTCAGTTCCTCTCCGGCCACTACTACGTCGCGACCGCGGTCCACACGCTCGTCCCGGGGAAGGGCTACACGACGACCTTCCACGTCAAGCGCACGGCGGTCCAGAAGCCGCCCGAGACCCTCACCGCTCACAAGAAGGAGCCGCAGAAGAAGCCGCCCGAGAAGGAGCCCGAGCCCAAGGACGTCGTCTTCCTGGTCTCGGACGAGACGGGGAAGAAGCTCGAGGGCTTGCCCTACATCCTGCGGAAGCCCGACGGCAGCACGAAGCCGGGCAAGCTCGGGAAGGACGGAAAGGTCGAGGAGAAGAAGGTCCCCGCCGGCACCTTCGTGCTCGAGCTCGAGAGCGTGAGCGACCCCAACGTCCCCGGCCGGATCGAGTCGGGCAAGCCCGTCAAGATCTCGGCGGACGTGACGGGCCTCGCTCCGGGCTCGAAGGTCGAGTTCCAGGTCTTCGAGCCTTTCGGCCTCGGCGGCGACCCCATCCAGAAGGTCAGCGGAGCGACGAGCGAGAAGAACCCTCACCGCGTCGAGGTCGAGTGGACCTACGACCACAAGGCCCACGAAAGGAAAGTCCACGGCTCGACTCTCCTCATCGTCGCCAAGGCGGGAGAGACGGCCGTCTCGATCTCGAAGCTCATCGAGGTCGTCGAGAAGCTCGAGACGACGGTCAAGGACGCGGGCGGAAAGGTCCTCGCGGACAGGGACATCGTCCTTCGCTCGCAGCGGGGACCCAACTTCGACGCGAAGACCGACAAGGAAGGGAAGCTCACGACGCTCGTGCCTCCGGGAGACTACAGGCTCGAGGTCATCGAGCCGCCCGAGAAGCTCCCGGTGAAGAAGATCGTGCTCGCCGCGGCGCCGCCGCCGGCGGCGTGGGTCCCCTTCAAGAAGGCTCCGCCTCCGCCAGGCGTCTACCCCGAGATCATCGAGTCGTTCTGGGAGGCCGACAAGCCCAAGCCGGCGACCGCCGCGCCGTTCGCCGAGGCGAAGGACGACAAGGACTCCGTGGACGCGATCAACGTCCACACGCCCAAGATCAAGAAGGGCGACGAGAACGAGACGGTCCGCATCTTCCAGTTCCTCCTGAACGAGAAGCTCAAGCGATCCTGGCGCGTCGCGGTGACCGCCAAGCTCGACGACCAGACGATCAAGGGAATGAAGCGCTTCCAGAAGGCGAATGCGCTGAAAGAGACGGACGAGCCGAACGACGAGACGTGGGCGAAGCTCGAGGACGGCCCCGCGCCGCTCGGAGCGATCCACATGTGCCAGCTCGCCGTCGGCGCGGCCCGCTACAAGGCGGGCAAGCACGACAAGGACCTCGGCCTCGACGAGGGCGAGCTCTGGGTCCACAAGTTCCCGAACACGAAGTACTCCGCCGAGAAGCCCGACAAGACGGGCGACGACGCCGTCGACGGTCTCGAGGGCAAGAGCGGAGTCCCGATCCTCTACATCACCAAGATGGACTGCGACGCCGACGGCACGCCCAGGGCAACGCGCGACGCTCTCGGCGGCAAGGCGTGGGACGGGTCCTGGCAACCGGACACCTCGCTCCGCTTCGAGGACAACTCCTCGATCAACGCGATCGATTTCCCTTACTTCGCGCTGTCGACCGAGGTCGTGAGCGCCTACGGCATCGCCAAGGGAGACGTGGCCGCGATCATCTACAAGGGAAGGGTCGCTTACGCGGTCTACGGCGACTCATCGGGCTCGACGAGGCGAACGGGCGAGTCGTCGATCAAGGTCCACCTCGACCTCGGTCGCGGAGACCTCGTCCGCACGAAGCCGGACTCCATGGGAATCGACTACTCCGAGGTCATCCACATCGTCTTCCCTGGCTCGAGCTTCGCGATCGACGTGAACAAGAAGCCAGGCCACGCCCCCGACATGCGGCTCCCCGCGACCCTGACGGCGGACGATGTCGCGAAGCGCGGCGCGGCCCTCCTCGAGATGGTCGGTGGCAAGCCGAGCTGAGCCTTCCGCCTCGCGGCGCGCGCTCTCGTCGTAAGCCTCTCTGCGCCCTGCGGATCGCGGCGGCCGCGTGCGTGCTAGATTTCGCGCTCGTTCACGGCGCGAGCGCCCGCGCCGCCCGGAAAAATACTCTCGCGAGCAAGGTGGACTCATGGAGAAGTGCGCGCCGAACGCCGACGTTCCCTTCGACGCCGAGGTCAACCTCGCGGCCAAGGGCAAGCTCCTCGCCGGGAAGAAAGCGCAGCTCATCGTCAAGGTGAGCGCGGACAGCCTCTATCCCGACGATGCGTCGGTGGGCGATCTCCTGCTCAAGCCTCCGCTCGAGATGACGTTCAACGGCGACGACGCGAAGCTCGAGAAGTGGCATCTCAACTGCGACCCGGCCGCTCACCCTTTCTCCGACCGGGACAGCAAGAAGTACATTCCCAAGTACGAGGAACCGTCGGATCCCATGAAGCCGACGGACGAGATCCAGAAGATCGCCGCCGAGCAGTTCGACTACTGCGCGAAGACCCTCGTCGACAAGCACCGCGTCTTCTACTGGTGGTCGGATCACGCGCACTACCACGCGGCCGACATCGGCAAGAAGATGAACGACTGGGTCAAGTTCTTCCTCCACCCGCATGTTCGCGGCGGCATCCTCCCCGACTCGCCCGGGTGGAAGAACATCTACGGGCCGCTTGCCGCTTGGTCCGGGTATCTCCATGACCTGGGGATGGGAGCGAACGAGCGCCTCCGCGCCGAGCTCGACTTCCTCGAGGGCAGGGACGGCGCCGACCTCGAAGCACGGGCCACCCTGGCCGCCGACACCTTCAAGGAACTCGGCGTGACGCGCGTGCCGCTCGACCGCCTCGGCACGTACCTCGGGCTCCTCGGCAAGCCCGTGGACGAAGTGAAGAGGCGTGGCTTGAGGGCGATCGCGAAGGAATACCTTGCCAACCACGACGACGGCATCCGAAGCCGCCACAGCCTGAACAGCACGCTCTACTGCATAGGAGAGAAGCACGCATCGGCGGACAAGCTCCGGAAGCACTTCAGCAAGTACCTTCTCCAGAAGCTTGCAATGACCGTCTGCATGCACTCGAAGAGTCGGTATGGAAAGAAGGCGATGACGTTCGATGCGCTGGACACCGGCTACAAGGACATAAAGAAGAATGCGGACAATCTGTTCGGCGCCCTGGATGCCAAGGACGGCACGGCGAAGGAGGGGCCGAAGATGGAGAAGTGGGGCCCCTGGCTCTCCGCGGGGCTCAAGTTCACGTTCGCCACGGACGTCGCCGCAGCCGTCAACGCGCCCTTCGACAGCCCGGCGGTCGTCTCGAACGAGCGCGAGTACGAGGACGTGCTCGCGAAGTGCATAGGCGTCGTCGACAACATGCGCGACCGCGGAAACGAAGGAAAGTTCCGCGACAACCAGG
>JACQDU010000658.1 GCA_016200955.1 bacterium | reverse complement strand
CGAGGTGCGAGCCGTCGAGCGCCGCTCCCGAACCGGGGCACGGTCCCGAGAGCCCGAAGTCGGCCCCGTCAACCCGTGTGACGGTCCACTTCACCAGCGCCTGCCAGCCTGGCGGGACCGTCGATGTGATGAAACTCACGGCCTCACCTGGCTTCGGCGACGCCGGCGTGAACATGGGCGGCTTGTCGATATCGGCGATCGTTCCCTCGAACGCGGTCGCGGCCACGGGAGCCGTGACCTTGATCGTCGCGGCACCGATCAACGGAGACGGCGCGATCGGCTTGACGTAGAAGGTCGCCGTCTTGACGAACGTCCCGCCGACCGCGGGCGCCGTGGCCGAGGCGCCAAACGGCCCGGTGGGGGTGCTCGAGACGAGCATCTCCGCGGAGACGGTCACGGAGGCGGAGCTCGAACCGTCCGTCAGCGTGACGCCGACGCTGAAGATCGGGCCCTTGGGCGCGGCGAAGATGTTCGGGACGCTCGGTGCCCCCGGCGGCGGCTGCGTCCAGAAAGCCGACGGCACGAAGCCGAAAGGCAGCGGGGGCTCGAGGCCCGGAGGAGGCGGAGTCTCGAAGAACGTGAACGGGCTCGCGCTCGTGTACGTGGCGATCGAGGAGATGTCCGCGTAGGCGCTCGTCTCGAACGGAGGACGCATCTCCCTCTCAGGAAGCTCCAGCACGGCGGGGGACCCGAACGGCGTCGGTTCGAAGACGCCGTGGCTGCCTTCCCGAGATCGCAACGTACGCTCGCGCCACGCCTGCCCTGCGGGCGCCACAAGGGCGGGACGGCTCGAGCGAGCCGTGCTCGACGGAAGCCGCCCCGGAAGTGGATCGCTGCCACCCTGTCTCTGGGCTCCGACGACGCCCACGCCGAGCAAGACGACGAGCAGCATGGATCGAGCGCCGCTTCGGAAGTATCGACGCATCGAGTCCCCCTCGCGTCCACGCCCCGCCAACTTCGCGGAGCTGCTGCCCCCTACGAGACCGTCTCGTTCCCGCGCCGGGACGATGGCAGCGCCCTCGCACGGCTTCAAGAGAGGAGCGACCGGGACCATGCCGCGAGAGTCTTGGCGCCCGTGCTTCTCCCTGATACGTTCGGCGGCCTGGAGGCTCGCATGAGGACCCGCTCGGTCGTCGCACCCGTGCTCTCTCTCGCGCTCGCGTGCGTCCCCCTCGCGCTCGCTCTCGGCGAGGACGCGAAGGAGCCCGACATGGACGACCTCGCGGGCCTCGAGACGCTCGCGGTCAAGGTCGAGGTCGAGGGCGTCATGAAGGACGAGCTCAAGCGCCTGAGAGAGGACCTCTCCCTCGACCTGCTCAAGGAGCTCCCGAAGCCCGAGGGCCTCGTCTTCCCCGTGAAGGCGACGATCAAGAGCGACGCCGAGTTCACGAGGAAGTACTACGAGCAGTACGACTCCGTCTTCGAGCGTCTCTCTCGCACCGTGCATCAGCTCGCGAAGGAGAACAACCTCTGGAAGGACCCGGCCCCGCCCAAGGGCAAGGCCGCGCCTCCCGACGACGACCTCCAGTGGGTGAAGGACTTCCTGAAGAAGTACCCGGCGGGCAAGAAGGCCCCCAACAAGAAGAGCTCCGCCCTCGAGGAGCTCCACGCGATCCTCATGCGCCTCCCCGAGCGCTGGGAGAAGGCACGCGCTCACGCGAAGGAGCTCGCGGCGAAGAAGCCCGACAAGGACTGGAACGGGAAGTCTCTCGAGAAGGAGCTCGACGCGCGCGCCGACAAGGCCAAGGCCTTCATGAAGCAGTACGACTTCGGCCCCCAGATCGCGAAGCAGCGCCTCGAGGGGAGCGCGAAGCTCTACTTCGACCTCACGAAGGACGCCTACGACTACGTGAAGAGCAGCTTGGGGATCCTGAACGCGAAGCAGCTCATGGACCCGAAGGGGAAGCTCATCCGCTGGCGCTCGAAGCAGGTCTTCGGCGCTCCCCGGAGCAAGCTCAAGGCGCTCGGCGTGAACAAGACCCTCTCGGACAACCTCTCCGAGCACGAGTTCTTCGTGATCCAGTACGCTCTCGCCGACAACTCGATCGGGGAAGAAGCGCGGGAGAAGGCGCTCATCCGCCTCACGGGAGCGCAGCTCCTCACGGGCCTCTACTACTTCATCGAGGCCGAGGACCGGATCATCGTCTACGTGCCGGACGCCCCCGAGTAGAGCCGCGTGAGCGAGGGGACCCGCGAGGACGAGCCGTCGCGCCGCCGGGAAGACGAGCCTCCCGCCGAGCGCGCCCTCGAGACGGAGCGGCCGCTCGTCCCGCTCCCGCGCTGTCCCTATTGCCACGAGGACGTCGCGCACGGCGACTCCCTCTCGGTCTGCCGCGAGTGCCACGCCTTCCATCACAAGGAGTGCTTCCGCGAGTGCCGCGGGTGCGCCTCGTGCGGTCAGAAGAACGTCTGGAAGCCGAACGTCCCCGGCCCGATCGCGACGCGCCGGACGCGCGCGCAGGTCCAGGCGCGACGGAGGAGCCGGCGACTCAAGGGCGCGCTCGCCGTTCTCTTCGCTCTCCTGATCGGCTTCGTCGTCTTCGGGAACGTGAGGACCTGGCTCCACGACCGCTCGCCCGTGGGAACCGCCGAGCGCTACGTGAGGGAAGCTCGCACCTACCAGGTCAGCTCCAAGGAGAGCCGCGTCCTGAGCCGCGCCTCGAAGGAGCTCCTCGCGATCGAGGACGCCAAGCTCGACGAACCGGGCGAGGTCTCGTGGCCCGCGACCGAGCTCGCCCCGACGGTCGAGAGCGGCCGCGAGGTCCGCCACGTCGATGTCGGGATCGTCCTCAACCTCGTGCAGGAAGACCGCGAGTGGAAGATCGAGCGGATCCTCTCGAATCGCGCGACGGACGTCCCCGGAGCCCGCGTCCGCCTCCCGGCGGGCCTCCAGCCTCACGGCGAGAAGGCCGAGTGGCGCCGCGGCTCGCTCGCCGTCGACTTCGGGACCGAGCTCTACTTCCTGCCCCTCGAGAAGGCGCTCGAGAAGCGCGAGCTGCGCGCTCCGGGAGGCTCGGTCCTCACGCGCCGCGCCGACGGGACGGCGATCCGCGGCGCGAGCACGGCTCTCTTCGTCGCGGACGAGCACGAGGGCTGCTACGCCCTCGCCCTCGTCGAGGTCTCTCCCGGAGAGCCGCTCCGCTACGAGATGCGAGGCCCGGCCGGACGTCTCGCTTTCGTGGAGCGCGTCTTCCGCGAGAGCCTCGCGACGCTCGAGCCGCGAGCGCCCGGCTTCGACAAGGCGGTCGAGGACCTCCCCCGGCTCGCGCGCAAGACAACGGACCAGGGCTTCTCGATCCTCACTCCGGGCGGCTTCGCGTTCGGACAGGCGTGCGGGAAAGAACAGGTCGACGTGCAGGTGCACGTGGGCGAGGAGGTCGCGCCTTCGCTCGACGACCTCGTCACGAACGTCCGGCGTCTCAAAGGAACCCTCGTCGCCGAGTTCGAGGACCCGAAGGCGCTCTTGCCCAAGCGCTCGCTCTTCCGCGTGGAGAAGGCGTTCGGGGGAGAGACCTTCGTCCTCTCGGCCTGCGGAGTCGCGCGAGCCGGCCCGGGGTCGGAGCCTTGCGGGATCATCGCCACGGCGCAGGTGGACATGGACAAGGGCTCGCGCGGAGCCGCGCTCTCGCGCCTCGTCGAGATCGTGGACAGCTTCGCCGTCGTCCCGGAGACCGACGCCTGGCCCTCTCCCGCGAGCGCGGCGTTCGAGCTTCCGGGCGGCGCGACCTTCCGGCCGCCGCGGTCCTGGACGCTCGTCGAGCTCGGAGGAGACGTCTGGACCTGGAAGGGATTCGACGGCGACCGTCTCTCTCTCACGGTCGTGGGGCCCGGCCAGAGCCCCGAGGTCGAGGCCGGCTCCGCGGCCACCGTGACCTCGATCGGCGGCGGACGGCGCGCCATCTTCCGCGCGAGCGCTCGTCCCGAGAGGCTCTCCAGGGTCATCGACGTCATGGAGCAGTGCAAGCTCACGCTGCGCGTGCCGGAGGGCGGGGCGGGGCGCTGAGCCGGTGGATCAGTTGGCGGCCGGCCGCTCGTCGAGGCAGAAGGCGACACCCGAGCGAGCGATCCCGAAGATCCTCCCGTGAGCCACGGCGAGGTCCTCTCCCGCGCTCGGGTCGCACCGGATCTGCCGCTCGCGCCAGAGCGGCCGCTCGAAGCTCGCGTGAGCGAGACCGACCGTCCCGCCTCCCGGGAGCGAGCCCACGATCACGCCGTCCGCGGCCGAGATCCCGCTCTGGGACGAGACCGTCGCCGGAGGAGCGTGGCCGAGGAGCTCTCCCGTCTCGATGTCCACGCAGTGGAGGTAAGCCGTCCCGCGCGGGTTCTCCGCCGGGAGCAGGACCTCGTGCTCGAGCACGACGGGAGCGAAGAACCGCCGGCCGCGGCCGGGGAGCTGCCACTTGAACTTCCCCGACTTGCCGTCGAAGCAGCGGAGACGGTCGTCGGGGAACTCCTCGAGCGTGAAGACGCGGTCCTCGGTCGCGATGAGCTGATCGCCCGATCCGACCGGGATCGAGAAGCGCATCTTCCCGTCGGTGACCGAGAGCGCCTCGAGCCGCATGTCGCCTCTCCGGTCCACCGTGCGCGCGTAGACCGTGTCCGGCGCCGCCGCGAGGTCTCCCTCGAGCCTCGAGCGCTCGACGCGCCACGCGAGCTCGCCCTTCCTCAGGTCGGCGCACGCGATCCAGGCGCGGCCGCGCTCGATCAGGAAAGGAGTCGTCGCCATGATCACGTGCCCGTCCACCGCGAGCGGCGGGTGGACCTGCGCGAGCGGCCTCGTCTGCTCCTCGGCGGGGAGATCGACGCGGAAGGCGACCTTCCCCGTCGCCACGTCGAGCGCCAGGAGGGCGGTCCCCGCCGCGGGCTCGCCCGGCGCGTCGTATCCGCGCCAGACGACGACGAGCACGAGCTCTCCCGCGTGCGTGGGAGCGCTCGGGAGGCCGAGCACGGGGTGGTTCCAGAGGATCGTCCCGTCGTCCGCATCGAGAGCGTAGATGTTCCCGCACGGGCGAGCCGGGACCGGACCGCGGCTTCCCTCGACGTAGACCTCGCGCGAGGTCGTCGCGAAGATCCGGTCGCTCGCGGCGGCGACGGCGGTCGGCGTCGAGACGTGGACCGTCCCGTCGAGCTTCGTCTGCACCCAGCGGATCCTGGGAGCGCGGCGCGGCGGACGCGTGGCGCTCGCTCCCGTGC
This sequence comes from bacterium, assembly GCA_016200955.1. Classification (GTDB taxonomy): domain Bacteria; phylum Planctomycetota; class J058; order J058; family JACQDU01; genus JACQDU01. The sequence goes on along the minus strand of JACQDU010000658.1, from coordinate 8,692 downwards.
GGCCGGCGCCGCCGCGGAAGCTCGGCCACGCGGGGAAGCGGTCGAGCTGCTGCTTCACTCCCGCGTCTCGCGGCGCGAGCGCCCTCGCCTCGAGGATCGCCTCGTAGGCGCCGGGGAGATCTCCGCGACGCCGCCTCTCGACGCCGAGCTGGACGAGCGCCCGGAAGTCGTCTCTCGCCACGGCCACGCGCCGTTCGAGGCTTCTCAGTGTTTCCACGCGGGGAGAGGAACCGGTGCGGATCACGGTGTTTTGCCGGGACCCAGTATGGCCGCATTTTCTTCCCTGAGAAGGGCCCCTCCCAAGGACCAGGCCGCGAATGCCAGGAGCCCGATCCACCCGAGGACGAGCGACGGTCCGAGAAAGCGCGGGATCGCGGCCGCATCGGGTCGCTCGCTCGACCTCACGCGAGCGAGGTGGAGGGGGAAGAAGTCGAGGCCGGTCCCGGGAGCCTCGCTCTCGCCCCGCACGATCCTCGAGACGGAGCGCAGGGCGATCTTCGGGAGAGAAACCTCGGGGGAGTAGTCGAGCCGGTAGCGGTTCTCGGGCAAGCCCGGGTCTTCTCTCGTGTCGACGCTCTCGTAGTACTCGCTGCGCGTCCGGTCCTCTCCCCACGCCTGGTCTTCCAGGTAAGAGACGCTCGCCGCGAACGAGTTGAGCGCGAGCCCGAGCCCGAGCGCGAGCGCGAGCGCGCCTCTCGTCGGCTTTTCTCCCAGCGCCGCGGGAAGCAAGAGGAGAGGCACGATCGGCACGAGGTGCCGCGGGCCGTGGCAGTAGCCGCCTTCGGGGAAGAAGTACTTCCCGAAGACCAGGAGCCCGAGCCCGAGCCCGAGAGCCAGCCCGGATCCGAGCGCGCGGTCTTGCCCCAGCTCCCGCGCTCGCGGGAGCGCGAGGAGCGCGAGCGCGGGAGCCCAGAGGACGATCGACTTCCCGGGAGAGACGAGGAGCACGAGGAGGCCGCGAGCGAGGCTCGCTCCGAACGGCCTCGCCTCGGCTCCCGGGATCGTCTCCCGGAAGTCGTAGCCGAAGTCGCTCGCGTCGCCGAAGCGGTGGACGTTCCATTGCGCGTGCACCAGGGCCGCGAAGATCACGGCGAGCCCGAGCGCGAAGGCCGCTCTCCCGCGGGTTCTCGCGTCGAGCTTCCGGTCCGCGAGCGGAGCGAGCGCGAAGGCGACCGCGAAGACGAGGTTCGTCGCCTTCGTGATCCCGGCGAGAAAGACGAGGAGCGCCGCGAGAGCGAGGAGCCGCGCGCTCCTCTCCCGACGTGCTTCCAGGAGAAGCGCGGCCGCCCAGACGAAGAAGGCCGCCGAGAAGGCCTCGGAGAAGAAGCTCTTCGAGTAAGGGAGCAGGACCGTCGCTCCTCCGAGCACGCACGAGAGGACGAGCGCGCGGTTCTCGCTCGCGCCGAGGGCCCGCGCCGCTCGGAAGAACCCGAGGACCGCGAGCGCTCCCGCCGCCGCGGACGCGAGCGCCGTGAGCCCCGAGACGAGCACGCGCCACGAGTCGGGCGCGGTCTCTCGATCGACTCCCGCGACCGAGGCGACTCCTCTCGCGGCCGCGTGGAACGGGAGCGCGAGGAACGCGGGGAGCGGCCCGTACGGCGCGTAGGGCGTCTTCCCTTCCGGTCCTCCGAGCTTCCCGAAGAAGACCGATCGTCCGCTTCCTCGCGGCGCGAGCGCCTGCGGGACCGCGAGCGAGCCACGCTCCCAGAGGCTCTCGGTCTGGAAGTAGACCTCGAGCTCGTCCGGCACGCGGAAGACCCAGCCCGACGAGGCGAGCCCGTAGAACGCGAGGAAGAAGAGGAGGACCGCGACGCCCGGGGGAGCTCGTCTCATCCGGGCTCATGCTATGACAGCGCGAGGCCTCGTGCCCGTGCTCGTCTCGGTGAGCAGTTGATATAAGAGTGACCCGTGAAGCCAGGCACCGTCGGCGCCGTGATCGTCCTCGGGACCGGCGCGGTCCTCTGGGGTCTCGTCTTCGCCAAGGACAAGGCCCAGGTCTCGCGCGCCAGGAGCGCCTACGACGAGGGAACGAAGGAGCTCGCGGCGAACCACCTCAAGGAGGCTCAAGCTGCCTTCGAGAGGTCGCTCGAGGCTTCCCTCGTCGTCGGCGCGATCACCGGTCGCCGCCCGCAGGCGCTCGAGATCGCGGCGGACGCTCGCGCCGCCGTCTCGGTCTCGCTCGCGCTCCAGGCGTTCGCCGAGGGCGACGGCTCCGGGCTCGCGATCGTGGACGGCGCGCTCACGGTCAAGGGAGCGCGCGCTCTCGCGCCCGACGTGCTCGAGAAGGCGTCGAAGCTCGAGCGCGCCCGGCTCGGCATGGAGGTCGCTCGCGGCGTCGAAAGGGTCGCCGTCGACATCGACAAGCGCGCTCCCGAGGCGACGGCCCGCGCGAAGAAGGAGTACCACGAGCTCTCTGCGAAGACGTGGACCGTCGCTCTCGGCGCGGCCGAGGCGGCGAAGCTCGAGGACGCCTCCTCCTGCACGAAGGGAGAGAAGCGCGGGAAGTGCCGCGCCCTCGTCCAGGCCGCGATCGCGGTGAACCTCGAGGACAAGGGCACCGAGGCCTCGAACCTCGCGCAGGAAGCCCTGAACGCGCTCAAGGACTCCGCCGACGCCTTCGACGAGAAGGAGCTCGGCGCTCTCACGGCGGCCGCTCGCGCGATCTACGCCGAGGGAGTCGACCGCACGAAGGTCCTCGAGTTCGAGCAAGGCGTCGCGAAGCTCGAGGGGCGCGTGCCGACGAACGACCTCGGCTCTCTCCTGCCCGACGCGGAGGGCACGAAGGAGCCCACGCTCGAGGGAGGGCACCGCGCCGTCGCCGCTCTCGAGGCGCGCAAGAAGACGGCCGCCGCCGCTCTCAGGAAGGTCTGCGAGGTCGCCCTCGAGTTCAAGGACATGGTCCTCGCGACCTCGGGCGAGCCGCGCGTCTACGTCGACCGCTTCGAGATCACGAACGCCGAATACAGGAGCTTCATGGACGTGAGGAAGCCTTACTCCGAGGAGGGCCGCACGGCAGAGACCTGGGGCAGCGCCGAGTGGGCGAAGCAAGCCGGGGAGGAATTCCTCGACAAGGGCCTGAAGGACGGCGGCCCGGCGACGTGGCTCGGCGGCGCTTTTCCCTCGGGGCAGGAGAAGCATCCCGTCGCCGGCGTGTCCGCCATCGAGGCGACCGCGTACACGAAGTGGCGGGGGAAGCGGCTCCCCACGCGCTCCGAGTGGGTCGGCGCGGCCGGCTTCCCGCGAGGCGGAGAGAGCGCGTATCCCTGGGGCGACGCCTGGAAGGACACGGGCGGCAACGTCCGCATCCGCGGGCGCGAGGGCCAGGGCACGTCCGCGGTCGGCAGCTTCCCCGAAGGCGACGCGACGACGGGCGCTCGCGACATGGTCGGGAACGTGAAGGAGCTCGTCTCCGAGGGCGAGCAGTTCCTCGCCATCGGCGGCAGCCACGACTCGAAGCCCGACGCCGCGACGCTCAGGAGCGCTTACCCGGTCGCGCCGGCGGCGCGCCCGAAGGACCAGGGTTTCCGATGCGCGAAGGAGCTCAAGTGGAAGTGAGCGCCCCCGTGAAGCGACCGAGCCCAATCACGCTCTCTCTCCCGATTCTTCTCACGCTGACTCTCGCCGCCGGCTGCACGAACCCGCCGCCGCCTCCTCCTCCTCCGGCTCCCGTGCTCGATCCCAAGGTCTCGCAGCGGATCGACGAGGCCCTCGACCTCCTCAACAACAACAACATCGAGGAGAGGTGGCGGAACCAGCTCGTCGATTGCGCCCAATCGGGCGACCTCGCGCGCTCCGCGGCGATCGAGCGGACCATCGCCAAGGTGAAGAAGTCCTACGAGCCGGGTGCCGCGGGCCCCGGCTATCTGAAGCCCGTCGGCCGACGCCGCGCCTTCGAGGCGCTCGACAAGTTCGGGGGAGAAGACGGCCAGGTCATGGAAGTCCTCCAGCAGGGAGCGAAGGAGTCGAACGCCGAGGTCCGTTGCGCCGCGGGAGCCGCCCTCGCGAACCGGGGAGACGAGGGCGCGATCCCCGCGCTCCTCTCGGCGGTCAAGGAGGCGAAGGACGACGCCACGACCGTCGACCACGGCGTCAAGGCGCTCGAGCGCTTCGCGAAGCCGGAGCGCCGCGACCAGTTCCTCGGAGCGCTCGCGCTCGAGAACCGGAAGGCGATGACGGGAGTCACGCTCGCGTGCTTCCCGCCCGAGGGGCCGGAGCGCACCGCGGCCCTGCGTGCCGTCGCGAAGAACGACGCGAACCCGTTCGCTCGCATGTTCGCGCTCGAGCAGCTCGCTCTCGCGAAGGACCATGAGGTCGTGGACCTCGCGCGCGCCGCGCTCGACGCCGGCTCGCCGCCTCTCAGGACGCGGGCTCTCACGATCCTCCTCGACCAGGGAGGCGAGGTCGCCGCGAAGGAGGTCGGCGCGGCCCTCGAGAAGGACCCGCCCGACGCCGACGCGGTCGCTCTCGTGCTCGTCCGGTGCGAGTCGCCGCGAGCGGTCGAGATCGCCGTCTCCGTTCTCGACGATGCGGGGAAGAAACCGGGGACGCGAGCCGCCGCGGCGCGCAGCGTCCTCGGGCGCCTCAAGCTCCCCGAGACGAGCGCGTCCCTCCGGGCGGACGCGCCGCGCGAGCTCGCGCTCACGGCGCTCCGGCGCGCAATCAACGACCCGTCGGACGAGGTCGGCCGCGCCGCGTGCGACGCGCTCGGCGCCATGGGAGACGAGAGCGACGCGGAAGCTCTCGTGATCCTCCTCTCGAAGCCCGGGACCGACCGCGGCGACGCGGCGGTGCGCGCGCTCGGCCGGATCGGCGGCGCCGTCGCGGTCGAGAAGCTCGTCGACACGCACGCCACGAACGCGAAGCTCCGGCCCGCGTGCAAGGAAGCCCTCTCGGGCATGAAGAACCTCGACCTCCTCCCGTTCGACCAGGGCATGCTCCTGATCCGCCAGCTCAGCTCGGACGAGCTCGACCTCCGGAAGAGCGCCGTCTCGGTCCTCCACGCGATGCGCGGCGGCTCCGACGTCGAGGACTTCGACCCTTCGGGCGAGAAAGCCGCCCGCGAGCGCTCCGTGGACCGCTGGCGCGCGTGGTGGAAGAAGAAGAAGAGCGGCGGCTGAGCTCCAGGGTGAGCCCTTCCATCGATGCGAGGCCGCCCGAGAGACGACGGAGGCTCCAGGTGCAGAAGAATCGCGGGAGCGCTCGCACGCTCTCCAGCAACAGTCGGGGTCCTCCAGCGACGGTCGGGGTCCAGGCCGTTCCCATCGATGCGAGAGCCCCGAGAGACGACGGAGGCTCCAGGTGCAGAAGAATCGCGGGAGCGGTCGCACGCTCTCCAGCAACGCTCGGGGTCCAGGGGGAATGCGGGGGGGCATCCCCCCGCAAATCGTGACACACGAGACCTCCCGTGCCCTCATGGAGCGGGCGTGCCGTGTGATCCCGGGCGGCGTCAACAGCCCCGTGCGCGCCTACAAGGCCGTGGGCGGGCAGCCGCTGTTCATCGCGGCGGCTCGCGGGGCGCGCGTCCTCGACGCCGACCTGAGAGAGCACGTGGACTTCGTGGGCTCGTGGGGGCCCATGATCCTCGGCCACGGCTCGCCCGTCGTCCTCGAGGCGATCCACGCGCAGCTCGCGCGCGGGACGAGCTACGGCGCGCCCACCGAGCTCGAGGTCGAGCTCGCCGAGCTCATGGCGCGAGCGCTCCCGTCGATCGAGCTCGTGCGGCTCGTCTCCTCGGGAACGGAAGCGTGCATGAGCGCGCTCCGGGTCGCACGCGCCTTCACGAAGCGCGACGCGATCGTGAAATTCGAGGGGCACTACCACGGCCACGCCGACTCGCTCCTCGTGAAGGCGGGGTCGGGCGCCGCGACGTTCGGGCATCCCTCGAGCCCGGGAGTGCCCGGGGACCTCGCGAAGCACACGCTCGTCGCTCGCTGGAACGACCTGGCCGACGTGAAGCGGTGCCTCGACTCCGCTCCCGTGGCGGCGGTGATCCTCGAGCCTTTCCCCGGAAACATGGGCGTCGTGCCGCCCGAGAAGGGCTTCCTCGAAGGATTCCGTTCTCTCACGAAGAAGAAGGGCGCGCTCCTGATCTACGACGAGGTCATGACCGGCTTCCGCGTCGCCTGGGAGGGCGCGCAGGGCTTGCAGAAGATCGAGCCGGACCTCACGTGCCTGGGAAAGGTCGTGGGAGGAGGGCTCCCGCTCGCGGCCTTCGGCGGGAGGCGCGACGTGATGTCCCTCCTCGCTCCGCTCGGGCCGTGCTACCAGGCGGGCACGCTCTCGGGGAACCCGGTCGCCGTCGCCGCCGGGCTCGCCCAGCTCCGCGAGCTCGAGCGCCGAGGCCCCGCCGCATACGCCGAGCTCGAGGAGAGAGGAGCCCAGCTCGAGCGAGCCCTCGTCGAGACCGCGAAGGCGAAGAAGGTCCCGCTGCGAGTCCAGCGGCAGGGCTCCATGCTCACGCCTTTCTTCCTGGAAGCCAGGGTGAGGAGCTGGGACGACGCCGCGAAGGCCGACACGAAGCGCTTCGCGGTCTTCTTCCAGGCCATGCTCGAGAAGCGCGTCGTCCTGCCTCCTTCCCAGTTCGAGGCGTGGTCCATCTCCCTCGCTCACACGCGGAGCGACATCGAGCTCGCGCGCGACGCGGCCGCCTTCGCCTTCGAGAAGTGCGCGAAGGCGTGAGCGAGCCCTCGCCCGACGATCCCTCGCCCCGATCGAGCGCTCCCGGGAGCGCGACGCGGACGCCGCCTCACTCGCCGCGAGAGGCGCTCGTGCTCCTCGCGGCGAGCTGCGCGCTGGCGGCCCTCGTCCGTGGCGTGCCCGAGGGAGCGGAAGGGACGTTCCTCAAGGCGGTCAAGCCGACGCTCTGGTTCCTCGCGTGGGTCTTGCCCGCGTACGTGGCCGTCGAGTTCCGGAGACGAGACCCGCTCGTCGTGCACGGAGTGCTCGTCCGACCCGAGCGCGCGGCGTCCTCTCTCGGAGTCGCGCTCGCTCTCCTGCCTCTCTACGTGCTCGGCGTCTGGCTCGCGAGCGGCTCACTTCCCGCTCGCCGTCCTCCGCTCGAGGAGGCCGGGTGGCTGTTCTTCTCCCAGGTCCTCTTCACGGCCTTCCCCGAGGAGGTCTTCTTCCGGGGAGCTCTCCAGCCCTCGCTCCTCCCGTCTCGCCCCCACGTCTCGATCGTGCTCGTGTCGGCGGTCTTCGCGCTCGCTCACGTCGTCTTCCAGGAAGACCACGCCGCGGCGCGGCTCCTCGTCTTCTTCCCGTCGCTCGTCTTCGGCTGGCTGCGCCTGAGGACGGGGAGCGTCCTCCCCGGGATCTTCTTCCATGCCCTGTGCAACGTCGTCCAGCTCGAGCTGGAGAAGGCGCTCGAGCGGCCGATCTGATCGGCGCGAGGCCACGAGGCCGTCGCGCGCGGCAAGAGGAGCGAGGTGGGAAGCCCTCACTTGCGGCGAAGCTCCTCGAGCTTCTTCCGGCCCCTGTCCGCCATCGCGCCGGTCGGCTCGAGCTCGAGGGAGCGCTCGATGTCCTGGATCGCGGCTTCGTTCTCGCCTCTCTCGGCGCGCGCGATGCCCCTGCTCCTCCAGGCCCCCGCAAGGCGCGGATCGAGCTCGATCGCCCGCGAGAGGTCGGAGATCGCGCCCTCGAGATCGCCCTTCGGGCCGCGCGTCGTCCCGCGGTTCGACCAGGCGAGGGCGAGGCGCGGGTCGAGCTCGATCGCCCGCGAGTAGTCGGCGATCGCGCTCTCGAAGTCGCCCTTCCCGTGGAACGCGTTCCCCCGGTGGAACCAGGCGACCGCGAGGCGCGGGTCGAGCTCGAGCGCCCGCGAATGGTCGGCAATTGCGCCGTCGAATTGGCCCTGGCGTGTGCGCACGATCCCGCGCATCAACCACGCACGGGCATCGCGCGAGTCGAGCTCGAGCGCCCGCGAGAGGTCGGCGATGGCGCCGTCGAGATCGCCCTTGTCGTTGCGCGCGTTCCCGCGGTTCGACCAGGCCAGGGCAAGGCCCGGCTCCAGCTCGATCGCGCGCGAAGCATCGGCGATCGCGCCCTCGAGATCGCCCCCTCTCTGGCGCACGACGCCGCGGCTCGCCCAGGAGAGGGCCGCTCGCGGGTCGAGCTCGATGGCGCGCGAGGAGTCGGCGAGCGCGCCCTCGGAGTCGCCTTTGAGTCTGCGCATGTTGGCTCGGTTCAACCAGGCAGCGACCAGCCCGGGGTCGAGCTCGATCGCCCGGGTGTAGTCGGCGATCGCGCCTTCGAGATCGCCCTTCCTCTCGCGCGCGAACCCCCGCTTGAGGTGCCCGTCCGCGCTTCCGGACTCGAGCTCGGCCTCGACTCCCGTCATGGCGAGGTGGCGCCCGACCTGCATCGAGAAGGGCCCGTTGACGCCGAACCGGCCGATCGCCTCGACGACGAGCCTCTCGGCGGAGGCGCCTCCCAGCCGGCAGAGCGCCTCGCCGGCGGCGATCGCACGGGCCTCATCCGGCTCGGCCTCGAGGTAGCGCCCGAGCGGCTCGACCGCGCCCTCCCTGATCCCGATCCGCCCGAGCGCGGCGCAGGCGAGCCTCGCGAGCGCTTTCAACATGGCCAAGACCGAGGCGCTTGCGGCCTTCGGCGACGGCGAGGTCTTCATAGAGAAGTACTGCGAGCTGCCCCGCCACATCGAGATACAGGTGATGGCCGACGAGCACGGCAACGT
>JACQDU010000631.1 GCA_016200955.1 bacterium | reverse complement strand
TTCCGCGGCGCGTCGCTGCGTGCCGCGCCGCGCACGGACTCCCCGCGCGGTAGGTCGATGCCCGGAGGGCCTCGACCTGGCTCGCTTCGCTCGGCACCGGTGGGCATGGGTGGGACGTTAACACCGCCTCGCTCGAGCGTAAAGACAAAGGGCCCGCGCGGGCGCTGGCGCCGCGGTGGATGCCGGATCGGGCATCTGCTAGAAGCACGGTATGAAAAGGTGCCCGAAGTGCGGCGCTCGTAACGCGGACGAGTCCGTCACGTGCAACCTCTGCAACTGGCGCATGAACGAGGTCGTCGACGTCGCCGGCACCTTCGAGCCCAGGCTCTGGAAGGAAGGGAAGCAGCGCAACCGCGGGGAGATCAATCGCGCGCCGCAGAACTTCTACCCCGGCTCGGCCAGCGCGGGCGCCCAGACGCCGACTCCCGCTCCGGCGTCGGACGCGGACCTCAACACGGAGCGCCACTTCCTCGTGCCGCCTCTGGGCGATCCGATCAAGCTCGACATCGCGAAGACCTCGTTCGTGTTCGGCCGGGACGCGGCGTGCCAGATCAGGATCCCTTCCACGAAGGTCTCGCGCCGCCACGCGGAGATCCGGTGGGCGATCCAGGGCGATCAGCGCGCCTGCCTCCTGCGCGACCTGAACTCCCAGAACGGGACCTACGTGAACGACGTGAAGCTCACGACCGAGCACGTCCTCGACGACAACGACTCGATCCGGCTCGGCGACTTCGTGACCATGTACAGGAAGCTGGCCCCGGGAGACGACACGTCGAACCTCATCAAGGAGATGAGCGACACGGACATCCTCGACACCGTGCGCCTCGAGAACGTGACCGCGGGGATCGCCGGGAACCTCTCGGGCGACGCCTCGGTGCTCCCGATCAACGAGGTCCTGCGCCGTCTCCTCTCGCTCCACGCTTACGGCACCTTGAACGTCGAGGTCGGTGGAGCGAAGGGCGCCATGCGCATCGTCGACGGACGCGCCGTCGACGGAGGCTACGCGGGCCTCGAGGGCATGGCGGCGATCCGCGCCATGGCCGCTCTCACGACGGGGCGCTTCCGGTTCGACGTGGATCCGAACGCGCCCAAGCCCGCCGCTCGCGCGGGCGCTCTCACGGAGCGCTTCGAGCCGCCGCCCAGGCCGACGCAGTCGTGGGGCGCTCCTCCGAAGGCGGGGCCGCCGCCTGCGCTCGCGCCGGGTTTCGGGAACGCGCCGGGCGGGCCGGCTCCCGGCGCTCCGCAGCCGCCGGCTCCTCGGCCCGCCGCGCCGCCGAGGCAAGGGCCGGGCACCGCGCCGATCAGGCCGCGGCCTCCCACGAATCCTCCGGGACCTGCTCCTCAGAGCCCTGGCTAGCCGGGCGCCTCGACGCGTCGCGAGGAGAGAAGGAGTCACTCATGCGCTCGAGCTCGTTCTTCCTGAGAGCAAGCGTGATGGTCGCCGTGGGGGCGCTCGCGCTCGCGGCGGCGGAGGCGCTCGAGCCGAAGTCGGCGAAGGAGGCCGCGGCGAGGATCGAGGACGCTCGCGTCAAGGCTCACGTCGAGGCGCTCGCCGATCCCAAGCTCGACGGTCGGCTCACGGGGACGCAGGGAGCGAAGAAGGCCGTCGCCTACATCGCGAAGGCCTTCGAGGAAGCCGGGCTCTCTCCTCTCCCCGGAGAGAAGACGTTCGTCGTCACGCAGGGGACCGACGACAACGTCCTCGGAGTCCTCGCGGGCGGCGACAGGAAGGACGAGGCGATCGTCGTCTCCGCTCACTGGGACGGGATCGGGAAGGACGACGCCGGCACCCTCGTCGCCGGAGCGGACGACAACGCCTCGGGCCTCGCGGCGCTGCTCGAGATCGTGCGCGTCCTCGCGAAGGAGCACCCGCGGCGCACGATCGTCTTCGCGGCCTTCGGCGGCTACTGGGACATGGACGACGCGAAGCGCTTCCGGGGAGCCAGGGCTTTCCTCAGGCCCCTCGAGAAGGAAGGCAAGATCGCGGGGCTCAAGCCGATCTTCCAGCTCGGGATCATGACGCTCGGCTGCCCCCTCCTCCCGTGGCAGCCCGAGCGCTACTTCACCTTCGGCGCCGAGTCGTCGAGCACGGCGGTCGAGGCGCTCAAGGAGCTCTCGTCGGAGGCGACCGAGAACAAGATCGCGCGCTGCTCCGTGGACCTGATCGAGAAGCGCGGGCCGCGCGACGACTACGACGCCTTCCGCGCCGCGAAGGTTCCGTTCCTCTTCTTCACGAGCGGCGTCTCGAAGCAATACCACAAGCCCGGCGACGTGATCGCGAGCGTCGTTCCCAAGAGGATCGCGCAGGGAGGACGCCTCGCGCTCTCGCTCGTTGCGAAGGTCGACGCGCAGGACGCCGCGCCCGCGTTCACGGGAGACACGCTCCGCGACGACAAGGCCGACGTCGCCGAGGTCCTCGGCCTCATCGAGGCCGCCTTCGACCCCAAGAGCGGACTCGTCATGACCGCCGCCGAGAAGAAGTCGCTCACGCTCAAGCAGGAGAAGATCAAGGACATGCTCGACGCGTCCGAGCTCACGCCGCGGGACCGCGGGATGCTCAAGGAGACGCTCGAGCTCCTGCTCTACGTGCTGACCAAGTAACGCATGTCCGACTCCCCGGCCGGCGCGCGACCGCAGGGAAGCGCGCGCCTCGCGCGCGCGACGAACGTGGCGCCGACCTCGGGCCGCCTCGTCGGCCGCGGGAGCGCGCTCGAGGACCTCGCCTCCCGCTTCGAGCAAGGCGCGCGGATCGTCACGCTCCACGGCGCCGGAGGGATCGGGAAGACGAGCCTCGCGCTCGCCCACTCGCGCGCTCACGGGGAGAAAGGCGAGGGCGCCTGGTTCTGCGACCTCGGCGAGGCTCGCTCGCCCGACGCGATCTGCGCCGCGCTCGCCCGGACACTCGGCATCCCGCTCTCGGGGAAGCTGCAGGACGAGAACGTCCTGCAGCTCGGCCACGCGATCGCCGCGAGAGGCCGCGCGCTCGTGGTGCTCGACAACTTCGAGCAGGTCGTCCGGCACGCCTAGGCGACGCTCGGTCGCTGGGCCTCGCTCGCTCCCGGCGCTCGCTTCCTCGTCACGTCGCGCGAGGTCCTGAAGATCGCGGGAGAAGACGTGCTCGCCGTCGCGCCGCTCTCGCTCCCGGGAAAGGGCGCGATCGAGGGAGACGCGGTCGACCTGTTCGTCGAGCGCGCGCGCGCGGCGAGGCCGGGTTTCGTCCCGAGAGACGCCGACGCTCCCGTCGTGGCCGAGATCGTGAGGAAGCTCGACGGGATCCCGCTCGCGATCGAGCTCGCCGCGGCGCGCATGGGAGTCCTCTCGGCGGCGCAGCTCCTCGAGAAGCTCCCCTCGCGCCTCGACCTCCTCGTGACGGGGAGGCGCGACGCGAGCTCCCGGCACCAGACGCTGCGCGCGGCGATCGAGTGGTCCTGGGAGCTTCTCTCCCCCGTCGAGCGAGCGGCGCTCGAGCAGGCCTCGGTCTTCTCGGGCGGCTTCTCGCTCGAGGCGGCGAGGGCCGTCCTCGCGCTCGAGGGAGCGCCCGAGATCCAGGACGTGCTCCAGGGCCTCGTCGAGAAGTCGCTCCTGCGCGCGTGGTCGCCCGAGGAGCTTCCCGAGGAGCTCCGCTTCGCGATGTTCGAGAGCATCCGCGACTTCGCCCTCGAGAAGCTCGGCCCCGCGAGGAGAGAGGCCGAGTCCCGGCACGCGGACTTCTTCCTCGAGAGAGGGAGCGCCTGGTCGGAGAGCGTGCGGCGGAGGGACGGCGCGGCCGCTCTCGCGAAGCTCGCGCTCGAGGCCGAGAACCACATCTCGCTGCACGAGCGCGCGCTCGCCGCGCCCGAGAGCCCCGAGAGCCGCGAGCGCGCCCTCCGTGCGATCCTCGTCCTCGATGCGCTCCTCTCGATGCAGGGGCCGTTCGTGCGGCTCCTCCAGGGTATCGATGCCGCGCTCCAGCGCCTCTCGGGCGTGGACCCCTTGCTCGTGGCGAGGGTCCTGAGAGCCCGCGGGAGAGCGTGCTACCGCTTCGGCCCTAGCCGCCTCGAGGCGTTCCCGGACCTCGAGCGGGCCCTCGAGCTCGCGCGGTTGGCAGGCGACGCTGCGCTCGAGGCCCGGCTCCAAGATGACC
>JACQDU010000630.1 GCA_016200955.1 bacterium | reverse complement strand
GCTTTCCGCACGCTCGATCGCGTCGTCCTGGGAACGCCGGAGTACATGTCGCCCGAGCAGGCCTCGGGCTCCACGATCGACCACCGGAGCGACCTCTACTCGCTCGGCTGCATCACCTACGAGATGCTCCTCGGCCGGCTCCCCTTCGACGCGGACTCGCCGGTCGGTTTCATCGGGAAGCACATCGTCGACCCGCCGATGCCGTTCGACGAGGGGCGGCCCGGGCACGGCGTCTCTCCCGCGATCGAGGCCTTCGTCATGAAGGCCCTCGAGAAGGACCCGGACGAGCGCTTCCAGTCGGCGGACGAGATGCTGAAAGCGCTCGAGGCCGCGGCGCCGGCCGAGGTCCAGGCCTCTCTCGACGTCTCGAACCGCATCAAGATGACGAAGGCGCGCTCGCCCGGTCCTTCCGACTCGGGGCTCAAGACGCAGGAGCCCGCCGCGGCCGCGTCGGCTCCCGCGACGCCCAGCCCGAGCGCCTCGAACCCGCCGCGCCCGGCCTCGGAGAAGAAGGCGGCGCGCGTCGTCCCGGTCGCGCGGACCTCGGCCGTGGAAGCGCGGAAGCAGAAGAGCGCGCTCCCGCTCGTCGCGGCGGCGGCGGCGGCCCTCGTCGTCTTCATGACGCTCTTGATCGTCGTCGCGGTCAGGGTCATGGGCAAGGCGCCGCTCGAGAAGCGCCTCGCGGCAGCGAAGGCGCTCTCCGACCCCGCGGCCGCCTCGGGCGACTGGGAGGGGGCGAAGAAGCCTTACAAGGAGCTCCTCGAGCGCGCGGCCGACTCCGAGCGCGCGGCGATCGAGGAGGAGCTGGGCAAGATCGGAGTGCGCGAGAGCGCCGCGATCAAGCTCGCTCTCAGGAAGAGGGACTTCGACGAGGCCGTGGCGAAGGCGCAGAAGCTCCTCTCGGCCGAGGACGCGGCGAACGAGGCGCCGCTCCAGGCGGCGATCGACAAGGCGCGCGGGAGCATGGGGAAGGACGACGCCGCCGTGATCGCCGACCTCGAGGCGAAGCAGCGCGGATGGAAGATGCGCTTCGAGGAGAAGCTGGGAGAGAAGCTCGCGAAGGACCCCTCGAGCCTCGACTCCGCGCTCGATCACCTCCGTGCCGCGCGCGAGCGCGCCGAGGCCGAGCCGGACCAGAAGCGCCTCGATGCGAGGATCGCGGACGTCGAGGGAGACCGGCACTTCCGCGAGGCGAGCCGCTTTCTCGCCGCCGGCCGCTTCGACGAGGCGGCCTCCGAGGCGCGGCGCGCGCTCGACGTGAACGCGACCCAGGAGCGCAAGGACCTCGTCGAGGAGATCGAGCGCCAGCGGGGCCAGGCCGACCTCACTCTACGGAAGAAGGCCATCGAGTCCGCGACGAGCGACGGCGACTCCCAGGACTCGCGCGAGCGCTTCGAGGAGGCGCAGCGGAGCTACGAGGCGGGGCTCGCCGAGGCGCGCAAGTCGCCGGCGATCGACGCCGCCGTGAAGCAGCTCGAGGAGAAGCTCTCTCTCACGAAGAAGAAGCTCGAGGCCGTGGCGGCGTTCGCGAAGCTCCCGGCCCTCCCCGCGAAGGACGCGCCCGACGCCGCCGTGCGCGAGGCGATCGACCGCCGCCGCGAGTACGCGAAGGCTTACCCCGACGGGCCTCGCACGAAGCGCGCGCTCGAGGAGGCCGCTTCCCTCGAGTCGAGCGCCGCGGGGACGGTCGCCGGCAAGGCGCGCGCCGAGCGGCAGGCCGCGATCGACGCCGCTCGCGCCGCTCTCCAGGACGAGAAGGAGGACGCCGCTCGCGCCGCGCTCGAGCGCGCGAAGAAGGCGCAGGCGAGCCTCCCGGCCTCCGAGAACGAGCCAGTCAAGAAGCTCGAGGAGGAGATGAACGCTCACTTCGCGATCGCGAAGACGCTCAAGAAGGACTTCGTCCTCGTCCCCAAGGGAAAGCGCCCGCAGGGCTGGACGGGGCCGGACCTCCCGTCGTTCTTCATGGGAAAATTCGAGGTGACCAACGTCGATTACCTGAAGTTCTGCAACGACGAGGCGCGGAAGGGCCAGAAGCCTCGCTGGCCCGATGGCTGGGACGCCGCGGAGGGCGACCTGCGCATGCCTCCGGGCGGGAAGTCGAGCTACCCGGTCGTGAACGTGTCGTTCGAGGATGCGCAGGCTTATTGCGCCTGGCTGACCGCGAGCGCGCCCAAGGCGCAGAAGATCCGCTACCGCCTCCCGCACGAGGTCGAGTGGGAGCGCGCCGGCCGCGGCGACGACGCGCGCCGCTGGCCGTGGGGCGACGAATTCAAGGAGGACAAGGTCCGCTGGTGGAAGGACAGCGAGGGCAAGGCCACCGACAGCCCCGCGCCCGAGGTCGAGAAGGCGTGGAGCGGCGGCGCGAGCCCGTTCGGCGCGATCCACATGGCGGGGAACGTCGCCGAGTGGATCGACGACCCCTTCGAGGACGAGACCGGCACGAAGATCGCCGGCACGAAGGCGCTCAAGGGCGGCTCCTTCCGCTCCTCGCGGCAAGAGCAGGTCCAGATGACCGGGCCTTCGTCGCGCGCGAAGGCCGAGCCCGGGAATCGCTTCGACTACGCCGGCTTCCGCGTGCTCGCCGAGATCGTGAAGGACTGACCGCTGTCCTGATGGTGGGGACGGGCGTCCTCGCCCGTCCGGGACGGGCCGGGAGGCCCGTCCCCACGGATCAAACGTGCGGCCGTCGCCATGAGAAGGAGGAGAGAACGTCATGGAACCACCGAACGCACCGACGGACACCGAATCGTTTCTTCGGTGTAGAACGGTGTCTTCGGTGGCTTCAAGAAGACAACTCCCTTCTCCGATCGCATCGAGAGGTCGCTCGCCGCGAGACGAGGGGCCGGCGCACCGGTTGTCGGGCGCAGGCCGTAACATCTCCGTGAGGTCAAAGCCCGCATGAGTGCCAGGGCTCACAAGGCCGCGAAGCCTCGAGGCAAGCGAGCGCCGCTCGAGCGCGATCGGCTCACCGGTCTCCCGGCGGGAGGCGGGGCGCGGTCGCGGCTCGAGAGCGAGCTCGCGGAGAACGTCTCTCGGGGAGAGCCGGTCTCTCTCGCGATCGCGGACATCGACGAGCTGCGCGACGTGAACCGCGTCCTCGGCCCCGACCGCGCCGACGCCGTCCTGAGAGCGGTCGCGAAGCGGATCGCGACGTCTCTCCCGCGGGGCGCGAGCGCGATCCGTCTCGCGGGAGACGCGTTCCTCGCGCTGCTCCCGGGGACGGAACCCGATCAGGCTCTCATCGAGATGCAGGCCGTGCGGGCTGCCGTCTCTCGCTCGCCCGTCGTCGCGGGCCGCGGGGCGGCGCGGCGAGAGGCTTACCCGACCGTGAGCATAGGAGTCGCGGGAGCTCCGCGCGACGGCGCGACCTTCCGCGAGCTCCTCGCGAGCGCGCAGTCGGCCGTCCGCCACGCGAAGACCCTCGGGCGAGACCGCGTCGCCTCTCCCCCCGACGAGAAGATGGTCCTCAAGGCGAGCTACTACTCGAAGACGCAGCTCGAGCGCCTGAAGTCCCTCGCGGGCGGGCTCGGCGTGAACGAGTCGGTCCTCCTCCGGGAAGCGCTCGAGGACCTCCTCCTCAAGCACAAGGGCCTTCTCTCCTGAAGCCCCGCCCGCCCGATTCAGCATCTCGCGGAGGCGAATGCGGTGGTGAAACGATTCACTCGGGCCGAAGGCCCTGGTGAATTGGCGCGGGGAACGGACATGACGATGCGCGCGGGCGATGGTACAGTCCCGAGGCAAGCGCCACGCGGCCTCCAGGGCTCTCGAAGGAAGCGACTCCACCCCGTGACGACGCGCCCCGACACTTTCGCGGCCGGGCTCGAGCAGAGCTGGAACGACTTCGTCGGCGCGATCCGCGTGGGCCGCTTCCGCCCGAAGGAGCTGGGCCTCCTCTGGAAGCTGTTCTCGTCCGTCTGGCTCGCCGTGGGGCTCATGATCGTGATCGCGGTCATGTCTCTCGTGGGCCACGTCCTCGAGATCAAGGAAGCGGAGGAGGTCTTCTTCCGCTCCTGGTGGTTCACGGGAGTCCTCGCGACTCTCTGGATCAACATCTTCGTCTGCACGCTCTCGCGCTCGCCGTGGAGGCTGTCCCAGGCGCCGTTCCTCATGGTGCACCTGGGTCTCCTCACGCTCCTCTCCGCGGGAGTGCTCACCGCGCGGAGCCACGACGGCCAGCTCTCGGTGCAGCAAGGGACGCGCGAGAGGCTGTTCGTCCAGGAGCAGTGCGAGCTCGTCGTCGAGGGGCTCGCGGCCGATGGAAGGATCGCCCGCGACTCGCGCGACGTGCATTTGACGCACTTTCCCAAGGGCGACCTCCAGACGAGGCTCGACGCGAAGCTCCTCGCCCTCGGGATCGGATTCTGGGCGCTCTTGGCCGGCCTCGGATTCTGCGCGGGGGCGAAGATCGGCGGGCGGTACGCGGGTCTCCTCGTGCTCGCGATCGTCGTGGGCTTCGGGCTCTGGTCTTGTTACGTCACATGGCATGCCTGGAGGTGGGTCGTCTTCAAGGGAGAGCCGGGAGAAGCTCTGCTCACCCTGAGCACCTATTACCCGCACCACTCCCTCGAGGAGCGCGTCACGGCCGATCCCACGGGAGAAGGCCCCGCGGCGCTCGAGCTCCTTCTCCGCTCGCCTTCTCCTCGCTTCCGCAAGCAGACGGAGATGCAGCGCTTCTGGCTCGTCCTGGGCACCGAGCGCGAGAGCGTGAGCCTGGGACCTCCGGGGCGCGAGCTCGCGTTCACTTACAGGAAGATCGGGAGAGAGACCGAGCTCGACGAGATCTGCGGCGTCGCGCCCGTGCGCACGGCCGCCGTCGTCGTGTCGAGCAAGAAGAACCCCTCCGAGCGCACACGCCTCGAGGTGCCGACGGCGATCGGGCACGCCGCGAGGATCGCGGGCTACACGGTGAGGCTCGCGAGGGTCGTGCCCGACGTGCGCCACCCGCGCCAGCACGGCCACGACGGCATGCCTGCCTACGACCCCGCCGATCCGCTCGTCGATCCGCTCGCGCTCCTCGACGTTGGGACCGACGCTCTGGCTCCCGTGACGACGAAGGCCGTGTTCGGACGCGCGCCCGCGAACCCGCCGGCCAAGATCCAGGAGATGACGACTCACCCGGACCTCGCGTTCGAGTGGGACATCCCGGCCGCCGCCGCGCCCGATCGCTCCGTCAACTTCATCGAGGGGCCCGAGCCCGGACGGGTGCGCTTCTTCGCGACGCTCAACAAGAGCGCGACGACGCTCGGGCCGCTCGAGGTGAAGCGGAACGAGCTCGTCCCGCTCTCGGGGATCATGCCCATGCTCGCGGCGTCTTACGGCGAGACGGTCGAGCACGGGAGCCCCGGCGTCGAGCCGGTCTACGTGGACCCGCACGAGGTCCCGCGCGAGGAGAAGCCCTTCGATGCCGTCCTCGCCCGGCTCGAGGACCGGAGCGGCCACTCGGACGAACACTGGCTCTCCACGAGAGGCCGCGACAGCGCGGACTTCGACCTCGGCGGGAAGCCCTTCCGCGTGAGCTACCGGCACAAGGCGACCGAGCTGCCGTTCGAGATCGAGCTCAAGAAGTTCACGGTCGAGAAGGGCGAGGGAGAAGGCGTCTCCGGCTACCGCTCGGACGTGGTCGTCCATGACCCGAAGAACGGGATCGACTACTCTTACCCCATCTACATGAACCACACGCTCGTCTACGGCGGCTACACCTTCTTCCAGTCGCAGTTCAGCCCGATCGAAGGCGCGCCCGTGAGCATCTTCGCGGTCTCGGACGACCAGGGCGGCTACGTCTTCTACGTGGGCTGGGGCTTCATGACGATCGGCGTCTTCATGATCTTCTACGTGAAGCCGTGGCTGCGGCGCGTCGAGCGGCGCCGCGCGCGCGCCCGCTTCGGCCTGCCTCCCGAGACTCCCGAGCAGGAGCGCGAGGCGATCGCGCGGAAGCTCGCTCCCGGAAAGCGCGTCGACGACGTGAACGACGGCGACCGCAAGGAAATCGAGGCCGCCCGCCCCCGGCCCGAGCCCCAGAAAACATGAGAGAGACGGCCATGCAAAGCGACATGCCCTCGCCCGCGGGATCCAACCATGCCACGGGGGCACGGAGGCTCCATGCGAACGACCCTGGAGAAGCCACCCTCACGCGCTCCAGCGCTCTCCGGGGTCCAGGGGGAATGCG
>JACQDU010000629.1 GCA_016200955.1 bacterium | reverse complement strand
GCGGCGCTCACGTCCCGATCGCCGGGCTCTCGGGACCCGGCGTGGGCGGCCACACGGGGTTTCGCGCGGGCCTCGCGCTCGAGTCGCGGACGGCGCGCGACCCCGCGCCTCCCGTGGAAACCCACGGCGAGGAGACTCCCGCGCCCTCGCCGCCCCGGCAGCCGTCCGTCGACGCGGGCGCCGATCCCGGCCCCGGTGCCTCTCCGCACGACATCTCGCCCGCTGCGCCCGCCGAGCCTCCTTCCAGTTAGAGTGAGCACCGCGCGGAGCGCGCACGATGCCGAAGCCGGCCTGGCTGAACCGGAACATCGTCGGCATGAGCCTCGCGAGCTTCTTCTCCGACCTCTGCCACGAGGCGGCGACGGCGGCGCTTCCCGCGTTCCTCATCTCGATCCACGCGCCGCCGGGAGTCCTCGGGACGATCGAAGGAGTCGCGGACGGCGTCTCGACGGCGGTCAAGATCGGCGCCGGCTACCTGGGAGACCGGCTCGGGGCGAGGAAGCCGATCGCGGTCCTGGGCTACACGCTCACCGGGCTCTCGAAGGCGAGCTTCTACTTCGCGACGGCCTGGCCTCACATCCTCGCGGGGCGCTCGGTCGCGTGGCTCGGCCGCGGCATGAGAGGACCCGTGCGCGACGCCATGCTCGCCGCGTCGGTGCCCAAGGACTCGCTCGGACGAGCGTTCGGCTTCCATCGCGCCATGGACTCGCTCGGAGCGGTGCTCGGGCCGCTCCTCGTCCTCCTGGCGTTCCAGGCGATCGCGCTCGAGCCGCGGCAGGTCTTTCTCTGGACGCTGATCCCCGGGATCGCGTCGGCGCTCTCGTTCGGCCTCATCGTCGTGAGCCCGCCGCAAGCGAAGCTCAAGAAGCTCTCGCTCGCCGCGAGCCTAGGAGCGCTCCCGCCGGCGTTCCGGCTCTTTCTCCTGGGAGTCCTCGTCTTCGGGCTCGGCGACTTCGCGGTGAGCATGCTGATCCTGAGAGCCCAGGAAGTCCTCGGGCCGCTCTGGGGCAAGGACGCGAAGACGCTGGCGATCGGGCTCTACGTCTTCCTGCAGCTCATAGAGACCCTCGTCTCGTTCCCGATCGGGAAGCTCGCCGACAAGGTCGGAAAAGGCGTCGTCCTGGGAGGGGCCTACGGGCTCTTCGGCGTCGCCGCGCTCGCGCTCACGGCGGAGTGGTCGAGCTCGCTCGGCGTCCTCGCGGTCGTCTTCGTCCTCAAGGGCATCTCGGCCGCGGGAGAAGAGGGCCTGAGAGGGGCCCTGGCCTCGGAGCTCGTCCCCGACGAGATCCGCGCGACGGCCAACGGCACTCTCGCCGCGGTCGCCGGGCTCGGCGACCTCTTCTCGAGCGTCGGCGTCGGGCTCCTCTGGACCTCGGTCTCGCCGCGCGCCGCGTTCGGAACGGCGGCCGCGCTCGCCTTCCTGGGAGCGGCGATCATCCTCTTCCTCAAGCTCGCTCCCCTCGAGGAGCCCAAGGAGAAGACCGCGTGAGAGAGCGGACCGCGTCGTGTCTCCCTGTCCTCTTGCTCGTCTCTTCTTCCGTTCTCGTCGCGGGCTGTCCCGGCGGCGACCAGGGGAAGACGCAGGATCCGGTCGTCGTCTACTCGGCCGCGGACCGCGAGCTCGCGCAAGACGTCCTCGACGCCTTCTCCAAGGAGAGCGGCGTGCGCGTGGACGCGAAGTGGGACACCGAGGCGTCGAAGACGACGGGGCTCGCGCAGGCGATCGACGCCGAGCGCGGGCGGCCTCGCGCCGACGTCTTCTGGGACAACGAGCCCGTGCAGGCCGTCCTCCTCGCGCGCCGAGGCCTCCTCGCGAAGCTGCCCGCCGAAGCCCTCTCGCGGCGCGGGAGCGCTCCCGCCGACAAGGAGGGGCGCTGGGTCGGCTTCGCGGCGAGAGCTCGCGTGATCCTCGTGAACACGGCGCTCGTCGCCTCCGGCACGGCGCCCGTTTCCTTCCGCGACCTCGCGAACCCGCGTTTCAAGGGAAGGGCCGGGGTCGCGAACCCGCTGTTCGGCTCGACGACCGCTCACGTGTGCGCGCTCGTCGCGAAGCTGGGAGAGAAGGAGACGCGCTCGTGGCTCGAGGCGCTCCGGGCGAACGACGTGGCCGTGTGCGCGGGGAACGGCGACGTCCAGAAGCGCGTCGCCTCGGGCGAGCTCATGATCGGTCTCACGGACACCGACGACGCCTGGGGCGCGAGGAGCGACGGGAAGCCCGTCGACATCGTCTTCCCCGATCAGGGAGAGGGCGGGCTCGGGACCGTCGTGCTCCCGAACGCCGTCGCCGTCGTCGAGGGCGCTCCTCACCCCGAGACGGCGGCGAAGCTCGCGCTCTACCTGGCCTCATCGAAAGCGGAAGCCATGCTCGCCCACGGAGCGGGGCAGCAGATCCCTCTCCTGCCCGGAGGAGAGAGCGCGCGCCCTTCCTGGATTCCCGCGAACCTCAAGGTGCTCGATGTCTCGTGGGACGCCGTGGCCGACGCCGAGCCAACGGCGAGAGCTCTCGTGAAAGAGGCGCTGCTCTCGGAGAAGAAGTAACCACGAAGACGCGAAGACACGAAGTTCGAGATCTTCGTGGTTTCGTTTTTTTTCTCAGTAGTACTTCTTCTTCTTGGGCGCGGGCGCCGGCTTCGAAGGCTCGGACGAACCGAAGGGATTGAAGTCGGCGGGCAAGGCGATCTCGACGAAGCAGAGGCACATCTCGTCGGTCGTCTGCTCGCCCCACGTCACGCGCTTGGGCGGGCTGTTCGGGTTGTAGGGGTTGCTGGTCGAGTTGTCGTAGTAAGCCTCGACCTCGATCTTCGTCCCGCGAGGGAGGACGTAGGGCTTGTCGTACTTGTACTGGTCCTGCCAGCGGAAGTCCCAGTCCTTGATCCAGATTCCCGGGTGGACCACGCCCTTGGGAGTCGTGGCCGTCACCTTCATCTCGCGGCCGAGGAGATGCATGTGAGGGACGATCCCGATCACGGTGACCTCGATCGGGAGAGTGATCTTGATCTCTCGCTTGTAGCGCGAGTCGCCCGCGGGGATGTCCACGTTCGGATTGAGGAGCGGGATGTCGTGGATCGTGTGCGTGACCGCCTTCTTCGCGAAGTAGATCCCGACGCTCGACTGATCGAGCTCGGCCTTCCCGTTCGGGTGATAGTGGATCTGGCAGACGATGTCCGCTTTCTTGGGCAGGTGGCGGGCCATGCCGTCCGGGAGGAAGCTCGGCGTGGCGCCGGGAGCCCAGCCGCCGAGGCTTCCGCTCGGAGTGAAGCCGGGGCCGCCGAAGGCCACGTAGCCGAAGCCGCCCGCGGCCGCTTCCTTCTTCCGTGCGACGCCGCTCGTGTCGAGGTAAGTGATGCAGTGGTGCACGACGGTCGGCGCGCCGGGGCGGAACTCGATGGCCGTGACGAACTTGTCCTCGGGGATGTCGGCCTTGAGCACGAAGGCGCGGTAGATGTCGTCGCTCTTCGCGGGCACCTCGAAGGCCTTCGGCATCTTCAAGACGAGGTCCGGCTCTCCGAGCGTCCAGCCGGTCTCGAGAGCGCACGACGGCGGGAGATCGGCCCGGTCGCCCTCGGGCGCTCCCGCGTCCTTCCAGGCCGCTATCAGGGCGATCTCGCGCTCCGAGAGGCGGCGCTCGTCGCGGAAGTGGCCGAAGCCCGGCTCGGCGTGCCACGGCGGCATGTAGCGCGTCTTCGTGACGGCGTTGACCGTCTTCACGCGCTTCGCGACCTCTTCGTAATTCGTGAGAGAGAAGGGCGCGATCGCGCCGGGGCGGTGGCAGCTCACGCAGTGCATGTTCACGATCGGCGCGACGTCGCGCGTCCACGTGACCTTCTGCGGGAGCGCTCCCGTGCTCCACGGCTCGAACGCGCAGCCCACGGGAGTCGTGACGGCCGTCGCGACGGGCTTCCCGGCGACGACGGCGGCGATCGCGTCGTCGAGGTCGTGCTGCGAGACGCGCAGGTTGATCTTGCCGAGGTCGCGCCACTGGTCGTCGATGCGCCCGCGATAGAGGATCGCGCCGTCCGCCCCGACCACGAACGCCTCGGGCGTGTGAGTCGGGCGGAAGCGAACGGCCAGCTCGCCCGATGCATCGAAGACGAGCGGGAACTCGAGCTGGTACTTCTTCACGTGCTCCGCGGCCGCCGCGCGCGTGAGCGTCGGGTCGGAGACGACTCCCATGAGGACGACGCCTTCCTGGGAGTGGCGGCGGGAGATCGAGTTCAGCTCGGGGACGTACTTCTGCGCGATCGGGCACTCGGTGCTCAGGAAGACGAGGGCGGTCGCCTTGGTGTCGGGCGTCCCGATCGTGTGGACCTGCCCCTTCGTGTCCATGACCTTGAGGCCCGAGGCCACGGGCGAGCCCAGGGGCGCCACGTCCTGGACCACCGGCACGCGGTCCTCGCCCCGTCCGGTGCTCGCCGCGAGCGCGAGGGCGATCGCGACACCCAGGCCGGGAACGACGCGCGACGGGCGAGCCAGCGAATCCCCTCTCATCTGAGTTCTCCTCCCACACGCTTCAGCGTTCGCGGGGGCGAATGCGGTGGCGCCCCCATCCCTTGCGGCGAGGGCGCTTGCTGAATTCACTGGGGCCTTCGGCCCAAATGAATTCTTGCACCACCGCATCCCCTTCGGCGAATGCTGTATTTACGGAAGCGAGCCCGAGAAGTTGGACGTTTTCGCCCGCGGAACGGCGCCGGGGGCCACTTGTTACCCGACTCGGACGTAAGCGCCGGGAGGCGCGCTCGTTTCGATCGCGGCGCCCGGCGACGACCGTGCCGGCGGTGTCGCCCCGATGCTATTCTTCCTCGCCCCGGAGTGGAAGCGCGTGCTCGAGGACGTGAAGAAGGCCCTCGCCAAGGAAGATGAGTCGTTCCACGACTCCCTCGAGGGCGTGCTCCGCCTCTACGTGGACGAGGAGCACCTCGAGCGAGCCGTCGAGGTGGTGAGGCGCCTCGTCTTCGGCCTCCCGGACAACCTCGAACTCCTCGTCCAGCTCTCGTGCATCCCGGAAGCGAGCCCCGCCGCGAAGGGCGTCGCGCGGGCGACTCTCGGTTACGTCGCCGGGAAAGAAGACCTCCTGCCGGAGAGCCGCTACGGGATCTACGGCTACCTCGACGACGCTTACCTCGTCTCGCGGAGCCTCCTCCTCGTGCACGCGTCGTTGCCGAAGGAAGCGAGCGCGAAGATCTCAACGGAGGAGGAGCACTACGTGAAGCTCGACCGCCTCCTCGTGCTCGCGCAGAGGCTCCTCCCCGCCGAGGTGAGAGCGGGTCTCGACGCGAAGCTCGCTTCCTCGAAGGCGCTCCTGGAGAAGGGCGAGCCCGCCGGACGCGGCGTCGCGATCGTCGCGCTCAGGCCCGAGGATCCGCTCCAGGCCTTCGCCGCCTTTCTCGCGCGGCGCTTCCCCGCGCCGGCCTGACTACTCCGGGGCGTCCGCGGGCACTTCCTCGCCCTCGCGCACGAGGACGAGGATCGCCGCGTGCGGGACGACGAGGTAAGGCTTCTTCTCGAACGTGATCTCGACGGCCGCTCGCCGGAAGAAGATCGCGTAGTCGCCGACGCGCGCTTGCATGGGGAAGTAGCGCGGCTGGCGGCCCTGCTGCTTCCAGGGCTCATCCTCGTTCTCTCCCGGATCCGACACGGGAATGCCGGGGCCGCGCGCGACGATCTTCGCGCCCTGGACAGCCTGGCCCTCGACGGCCGTCTTCGGGAGGTAGAGGCCGACGCCGGTCCTCTCCTCGCCCTCCTCGGGCGTCAGCTGCTGGCGGCCCTCGCGGCCCTCGAGCCTCCCCCAGAGCTTGAGGAGGAAGAGGCTCCGTCCCAGGAACTCGCCCTGACCCGCGATCGGCTTGTCCGAGCGGTCGTGGGCGATCGGCAAGAGCCCCTCGGGCACGCGGCCGTCGGCGCGGAAGATGCCGAGCTCGCGCTGGTCGGCGGGGTACACCTTCACGTCGACGAGCTCGATCCTCTCTCCCGCGGGAGAGCGCGGAGCGACGCCGTACCAGATCCCGATGAGGGAGCCCGAGCGCACCGGAGCCGCGTTGAACCAGGTCTCGGTCCGGTAGTCCCCGTCCTTCGAGGAGTCGGTGAAGGCGTGGAAGGTGCTGCGCCCGTGCGCCTCCGCGAGCGTGAGGCGGCGGTCCGGGTCGCAGTCCGCGAACTCGGGGTGGCCGAGCTCGGTGAGGGTCCCGCGCGTCGCGCAGCCCGCGAGCCCGCAGGCGAGCGCGATCGCGGGCAGGGACGCTCGAGCCGCTCTCAAGCGCGCCTCGCTTCGAGGAGGCGATCGGGGATCGGTCTTCTCCCGGCGTAGCCGCCCTCGTGCGTGTGGTAGAAGCGGACCTCGGGCTCGTCGCTCCTCCAGCAGAGGAGGACGGGCTTCCCGTCGATCTCTCCCGGGAAGTCGACGAGGCCCATCTCGAAGCTCCAGTCGCGGAAGGAGCAGCCGACCTCGGCCAGCTCGTGGAAGAGGTCCTCGAGCTCGGCTTCCAGGACGTTGACTCGATCCGCCCGCTCGACGGTCTCGGGCTCGTCCGGGGACGCGGTCTCCCGGAGGAGCTTCCCCTTCGCGAGGATGTCCGTGACGATCCGCCTGACGAGAGGGAGCGTCCGGTTCGCCTCCGCGGGAGTGAAGAGCTTCTCGGGCACGTTTCCTCCTCGAGACGGCGCTCACGGTACGAAAGGCCGGGCGCCGCCGCAACGAGCGAGGCTGGGGCCCGGCGCGATTCTCCCGCGAAACCACGGCTCGTGATGTAAGCTTCGTCGCCGGAGGTCGCATGCGGAGGCGCTTGGTCGCCCTTCTCCCGTTCGTGCTCGCCGTCGGCGCGTGCTCGAGCGTCCCCTCCTACGACGGCGGCCCGACCGAGAGCGAACCTTACGCGATCGTGCAACCGGAGGAAGGCTGCAAGATCTGGGCGATCGACGCGAAGCTCTCCTACAACCGGGCCGGCCAGGTTTACGTCTCGCCCGGACCTCACAAGATCAAGGTGAGGATCGACTATCCCGTCGAGAGCGACCTCGACAGCGGCCACCCCTTCGAGTACCAGCTCCTCGACCTCGATGTCCTCGAAGGCCGGCGCTACCGGATCTTCGTGAAGAACTGGGAGAAGGGCCCTCCTTACGACGACCGCCTCGAGCCCAAGGTCTTCAAGATCGCCGGCTATCGCTCGAAGGGCTCCCGGCAAGACGAGCGCTGACGTTCGCTCTCTCGCCGCGCTCCGCTCCTAGCGACCGAGGATCGGGCGCAGCACGAGGTACACGAGCCCCGCGACCACGCAGGAGACGGGGATCGTCAGGACCCAGGCCAGGACGATGTTGCCCGCGATGCCCCAGCGCACGGCGGAGATCCGCTTCGACGCTCCGACTCCCATGATCGCGCTCGAGATCACGTGCGTCGTCGAGACGGGCATGCCCTTCACGAACGACGCGGCGAGGATCGTGATCGCGCCCGCCGCCTCGGCGGCGAAACCGTGGATGGGCTTGAGCTTGATGATCTTGTGCCCCATCGTCTTCATGATCCGCCAGCCGCCCGCCGCCGTCCCGCAGGCCATGGCGGCCGCGCACACGGCGATCACCCAGTAGGGCACCGCGAAGACGGGATGGCCGTTCGCGTCGACCTCCCCCATCTTGAGCCAGAAAGGTTTGCTTTCGGGGTACTTCCCGTAATAGCTGTAGAGCGCCATGGTCACGATGCCCATGGCCTTCTGCGCGTCGTTCGTCCCGTGAGAGAGCGCCATGCTGCAGCTCGAGACGAGCTGGAGCGCGCGGAAGCTCTTGTTGACGCGCGCCGGGCCCGCCCGGAGGACGATCCAGGTGAGCAGGATCATGATGAAGAACCCGAGGAGAAGCCCCGCGAGCGGCGAGAGGAAGAGGCCCTCGATGACGGCCTTGACCCCGCTCGAGAGGAAGACGTCGAAGGAGCTGTGCTGCACGCCGCCGGCCCCCGTCCACGTGAGCCCGTTCTCGATGAGCCGGTGAGAGATCACGGCGCCGCAGATCCCTCCCACGAGCGCGTGCGAGCTGGAGGAAGGGATGCCGAAGTACCAGGTGATGAGGTTCCAGACGATCGCTCCGAGGAGCGCGGCCGCGATCACGGTCTGCGTGATCGACGAAGGGTCCGCGATGTTGCTGCCGACGGTCTTCGCGACCGCGGTCCCGAGGAAGGCTCCCCCGAAGTTGAAGACCGCGGCGAGCATGACGGCCGTCCGCGGATGGAGCACGTTCGTCGAGACGACCGTCGCGATCGCGTTCGCCGTGTCGTGGAAGCCGTTGATGTAGTCGAACGCGATCGCGAGGACGACGACCGAGACGACGAGCGAGAGCTCACCCATTCTTCACGCAGATCGAGCGGACGAGGTCCATGACGTCCTCGGTCGCGTCCACGGCGCGCTCCATGGCATCGAGGATCTCCTTCTGGCGGATGAGCTCGATCGGATCCTTCGGCGGGTCGGCGAAGAGCCGCTTCATCTCCATGCGGTAGACCTTGTCGGCCTCGTTCTCGAGCGTGTTCACGTGGACGACGTGGACGCCGATCTCGTCGAGCTGCGAGAGGTCCCGCAGGAGGGCGATGCTCCGCGTCACCTCGCGCGTCGCCTCGAGGTAGATGCGGACGAGCTCCTTCATGGCGTCGCTGAGCGAGGTGAGGCGGAAGATCACGACGCGCGCGGCGCAGCCCTCGGCGATGTCGAGCACGCTGTCGAGCGCCGAGCAGAGCGAGTGGAGGTCCTCGCGGTCGATCGGGGTCACGAACGTCTTGTCGAGCTCCTCGAAGAGGAGGTGGGCGATATCGTCGCCCTCGTGC
>JACQDU010000042.1 GCA_016200955.1 bacterium | reverse complement strand
TGTGGCCGGCTTCCTGGAGCTTGTGGAAGAGGTCCTCTCCCGTCGTCCGCGCGACTCCATCGGGTCCGGTCGTGGGAGCGAACGAGAGCTTCCTCTCCTGGAGGACGGCCGCCCGGTAGAGAGCGTGGCACGGCCTCACGTAGAGATACTCGGGACGCGAGGAGATCGGCATTCCCTTGAGCCAGGCGAGGATTCGCCGGAGGAGGCGAGCGCCATCCTCGAACTTCGTGGCGCCCGCGACGGCCGCCTTCGGCCCGGCCGCGCGGAGCGCCTCGTGATAGCGCGAGAGCCAGTCCTCGCGCCGCACGTGAGCGTCCGAGTCGAGCGTGAAGACGAAGGGCGTGCTCACGCGAGAGAGGCCGAGGTCGAGCGCGGCTCCGTGAGCGGGCGCGCCGTCGTTCTTCGCTCCTTCGCGGCGCACGAGGTCGATCAGGCCTCGCTTCGAGAAGGCGTCGCCCGCCTCGCGCGACTCGTCGGTCGAGTCGTTGTCGACGAGGACGACTCTCAGGCCCTTCGTGCGGGTCACGCTCGCCAGGCACAGCCGGAGGAGGCCGCCCGAGTTGAAGTTCGGGATCACGACCGTCGTCTCGTCCGCCTCGCTCACGGCGAGGATTCTACAGCCGTCGGCCCAATCGGCCGGACCCGCACTTGCTCCCTTCTCTGCCGACTCGACGACTCCGCGGAGCGTGCCGGGCTTCGGCGAAGATGCGCCAGGGGTCCGGCATGCTTCCGCCGGAGCGTCGGCAAGAAGGCGAGCTCCGTGCAAATGTTCGTTTGCTTGACAGTTTCGGCAGAGTGCACCTAGACTAGTCTGCTTAACGTGGGGTCTCGGGAGCAGATGAGCGCGCCGGTGAGCGCGCGGGTCGGTTCGCGATCGGTGCGGCGCCGGCGGATCCGGGCGTCGCGCTGCGTCAGGTGTCCGTTGGGGGGCCAGCGTCTTTCATGAAGGTACTTTTCCTCGTACCTCCGGACACCCTCTCGATCGAGTCATCGGTCCCGGATCAGCTCGAGAAGCGCAAGGAGTTCCGCCAGCGGCTCGGGCTCCTCTCCGTCGCGGCTCACATGGAGCAAGCGACCGGGGTGCGGCCGCAATTCGTCGACATCTCCGTCCTCGGGAACACCTACCGCTGCCTCGAGGACGAGCTCGAGCTTCTCCCCGACCCCGACGTGGTCGGGCTCTCGGTCCTCACGTTCAACATGCTCGACGCGCGTCAGACCGCGCGCATGGTCCGCGCCCGCTTCCCGCGAGCGAAGATCGTCGCGGGAGGCCACCACGCGACTCTCTATCCGCGAGAGACGCTCGGCCTCCCCGAGATCGACTACGTCGTCTCCGGCGAAGGAGAGCGAGTCTTCACGAGGCTCGTGAACGAGCTTCGCGAGCGAGGCGACTCGCCGCGAGCCGAGGTCCTCGATGCGATCGGCGGCCTGGGCTGGAAGGACGGCGGGAAGCCTCGCTTCAACCCGATCAAGGACGAGGGCGTGGACTTCGACGCGCTCCCCGCTCCCGCGCATCACCTGATCGACCTCACGAAGTACAACAACGTGCTCGCGCGGCAGGCTCACACGGCCTCCGTCCAGAGCTCGCGCGGGTGCCCGGCCGCGTGCACCTTCTGCGATATCCGCAAGACGAAGTTCCGCGCGCGCTCGCCCGAGAACGTCGTGCGAGAGCTCAAGGCGCTCGCGGAGCTCGGGACGCGCGACTTCTTCTTCGTGGACGACACGATGACGATCGACCGCCGGCGCGTGCTCGCGATCTGCGACCTCATCGTGAAAGAAAAGCTCGAGATCGAGTTCAAGATCAGCTCGCGCACCGACACGATCTCGCCCGAGGTCGTCGCGGCCTTGAAGCGCGCGGGCTGTTACCGGATCCATTACGGGGTGGAGAGCGTGACGCCTCGCCTCCTCCGCTACCTCGAGAAAGGCTCGACGCCCGAGCGCGTGCGCCGCGCCTTCAAGATCACGCGAGAGGCCGGGATCCAGACCTACGCTTACATGATGATCGGGATCCCGACCGAGACGCGCGAGGAGATGTGGGCGTCGGTCGATTACGTGACGAAGGCGCTCAAGGCCGACTACGCGCAGTTCTCGATCCTGACCCCTTACCCCAAGACCGCTCTCTACGAGCGCATGCTCCAGGACGGGATCGTCTCCCACGACTACTGGCAAGACTTCGCCGTGGACCCGCAGCCCGGTTTCAAGGTCAGGTTCTGGAACAAGGACTTCACGGAAGACGACCTTCGCACGCTCCAGGACGAGGCCATGCGCCGCTTCTACGGCCGGCGCGACTACATCGTGAACGAGCTCCGGAAGATTCGCTCGATGGGAGAGCTCGTCACGAAAGCGCGCGTGGGAGCCCGCGTGCTCCTCCCGCGGATCATGCGCGCCGTCGACCGCGCCACGGCAGCGTTCGAGGAGCTGCGTGGGGGGACTTTCGTCCCCCCCGCCCCCGGCCCGAGGAACCTTGCCGGGCTCCGCACTCCCGTGAGCGCCCACGCGGGCGGGGACGGAAGCTAATGATGCGAGCGGAGCGAGCAGCGGAGCGCGGAGCGC
>JACQDU010000104.1 GCA_016200955.1 bacterium | reverse complement strand
GTTCCAGGTCTCGGGCGCGGCGCCCTCCTCCGTCTCGGAGATCGCGACGCACCTCTGGATTCCCGCGAGTGCGGCCGCCCTCGACCTCCCGGTTGCGAGAGGCCGAGCTCGACGCGGGCACGCGACCGGGCCGCTCGGAGTCATGACCGGCTCCTCCTCCGGCGCCTCCGTCACGATCACGTACACGACGGCCGTCCCCGGCCTTCTCGTCGAGACGGTCCCCAAGGGATCGCCGGTCACGGTCAAGCCGGTGACCACGACCGTCGATCCTCTGGGTTTCCTCATCTGCGTCGAGGGCACGGCCGTCTTCAGCGAAAGGATCTTCGACGCCAGCGGGGCGGCGCCGCTCGAGGGAGCGACGGTCACGTTCACGCCGAACGACCCGTCCCTGGCGGTCGTCTCCGCGGGAACGGTCGTGACGGGCCCCGACGGAGTTGCGACGTTCGTCTACGTCGGAGCCGCTCCGTCGTCCTCCGAGGGCGCCTCGTCGTTCACCGTGACGGCGAGCCCACCGCCGGGCTTCACGGTCTTCCCGCCGCTCGGGTCCGTCACCGTCATGGGGACAGTCTTCGAGATCACCTCCGTGGCCTTGAGCCCCGCTCCGACCGCGACGCCTTTCGCATCGGGCACGCTGATCACAGCGACGTTCGTGACCACGCCCACGTTGAGCCCGTTCACGACCGTCCCCGCGTCGGGCGCTCTCGTGAGGTACGGGACGCTCGCGTCGCTCACGTCGGCGCCGACGTTCTTCCCGCACGGCTTCTCGGTCGCGATCTTCAGCCCGGGCGAGTATCAGATCGCCGCGGCGTGCAGCGCACAGCCGCCGACCTTCAGCCCGTTCTTCACGGTCAAGCCCGATTCGATCCTGGTCTCGGGCGCTCCGGACTGCATCGAGAGAAACAAGACCGTGTCCCTCTCAGCCTTTGGGATCGCGCTCGGAGTCTTCGCGTACGACGACCTCCCCTTCGCGTGGGACGTCTCGCCTGCGTCACTGGGCTCGATCGCTCCGGCGACCGGAAGCCCGGTCACGCTCACGGGGGGCGATCCTGGCCCGAAAGGATTCCTGCCCGCGACGATCGCGACGACGCTCTACGGCTCCTCGGTCCCGACGGCGATCAAGGTCGAGCTCGACGTCGAGTCGCTCCTCCTCTTGCCCACGGGCGCGGACATTGATCCGCTCGAGAAGATGAGCTTCACGGTCAGCGCGAAGCTCAAGGACGGCACGAGCCGCGACGTGGACGCGACGTGGACGCTCGAGGGCACGCCGACCTTTGGCTCTCTCGACACGACGACCGGGCCGAAGGTCCTGCTCACGACGGCGAGGACCACGAGTCATCTCCGCGGCAGGGTCGATGCCCACCTCGAGCTTTGCGACGTGAGCTTCGTCGCCGTGTCGGATGTCGACATCTGTTACGACTTCTCCGACATCACAGTCTCGCCCTCGAGCTCGTCGATCCCGAAGGGCGCGACGGTGGCGTTCTCCGCCGTGGGAGACACCGGCGTGAAGCTCGCCGTGGCGGACTGGTCGGTGAGCCCGGTCGGGAGCGACACCGTGTCGGCGGGAACGATCGACGCAACGACTGGGCTCTACGTCGCGCCGGTGACCTCGGCGACCGCGATCCTGAGCGTGACGGCCGCTCGGTGCAACGATCCCGTCGGGGCGTCCTTCAGGAAGGACTTCCTCCTCACCGTCACGGTCAGCGGCGGCGAGAAGGTCGATCTCACTCCTCTGAGAACAGCCGGTGCCGACGGCTCGAACACGAACGAGTCGGCGAACGCGCCCTCGACGGCGTGCGAAAGCACGGGCGAGGTCTTCCTCCACAACGGAGAGGAGTTCATGAGCTTCTCCGACCTCTTCGTGAGAGGTCGGGGAGAGATCGACTTCAACTTGCAGAGAATGTATCGGAGCCGCTTGCGCTTCGACGGGCCAATCGGTCAGGGCTGGGACTTCAACTACAACGAGCATCTTGTCGTCCAGCCGAGCGGAGGCGTCCTCCACGTCAACGGCTTCGGGCGAGCCGACTCCTACGCGCGCCAGACCGACGGAAGCTTCAAAGCTCCGAGCGAGTTCTTCCGCGTGCTCAAGAAGGAGAGCGACGGGAGCTACGTGCTCCGCGACGCTCGCGGCTTCAAGAGGCGCTTCGACGCGAGCGGGAACCTGACAGCGCACGAGGACCGGAACCACAACCAGATGACGTTCACGTACTCCGCCGGCCAGCTCGAGAAAGCGTTCGATCCCTTTGGCCGCGTCTACACGTTCGCATGGCGAACGGACGGACGGCTCGAGTCCGTCACCGACTTCGCCGGGCGAGAGTGCAGCTACGCCTACAACGACGCTCACGATTTGATCGCCGTGACGTCCCCCGCGATCACCGGGACCTCGACCGGGAACGATTTCCCGTTCGGGAGGACGACGAAGTTCACTTACTCCTCCGGGTTCTCGGACGAGGACCTGAACCACAATCTCCTGACGATGACCGACGCACAGGGAGTCGCCGTTTCGGGGCCGCCAAGGATCGTGATCGCATACGGGACCGATCCGAGCTCGCCTCTCACGTACGACAAGGTCGTCTCGATCACGAAGGGCGGAACGAACGAGAGCGGCGTTCCGGCGGGAGGCCTCTGGACCTTCAAGTACGAGCCGATCACGGATCCCTCGAAGGAGGAGCGCGCGTCGCCGGCGATCCGGAAGACGACCGTGACCGATCCGGTCGGCAACGTGTCGGTCTACTCCATCGACGCGCAAGCGAGGACGACCGTCGTTCAGCTCAAGACTCGCGGGATCCGTCCGGGCGAGCCGGACTGCTTCTGCACGATCCTCGAGTACAACTCGGATTCGCTCGTGACGAAGGCCACCCATCCGCTCGAGACCCGCGACGAGTTCACCTACGACAGCGGGAGTGCGTCGAGATTCTCGCAAGCGAACTTGCTCGAGGTCCGGCGAATCCCGGATGCCGCTCGTGGAGGCGGCGAGCCCCTCGTCACGCGTTTCTCCTACGAGCCTCTTTTCAATCAGCTCGCCTCGGTGACCGATGCCCGAGAGTTTTCTTCTTCCTACAAGCCGGCGATCGGCCTCAACGCTCCGGGGCGGTTCACGACTCGTTTCTTCTTCGACTACCAGGAAGGCACCGCGCCGGTAGCCGAGGCGACGAAGTACGGCATCGGCCTCTCGAGCGTGCCGCGCGGCCTCGGTGATCTCAATGGCGACGGGCGCACGGACCAGGTCGCGGGCAACGTCGTCTTGGTGCGCGCGCCGCCGGTCACGCTGCTCGCCGGCTCGAACGAGGCGCTCGCGCGCGGGACGACGGTCCAGAAAATCGAGACTCAGCTCGCGTGGAACGACGCGGGGGAGCCGCTCTTGACGATCGATCCCGAAGGCAACCTGAGCACGGCGAGCTACCACCCCGAGAACGACCCCGATGGTGATGGCGTTCCCGTCCCCGGGAACAGCTCGACGCTCCCTCGCGGCTACTTGAAGACGGCGACGCGCGACGCGGGGACGACGCCAAGGCGAAGCACCACCGCCACGCCTGCGGTGATCGTCGTGAGCTTCGTCTACGACCCGCTCGGGCGAGTGACGTCAATCGTGAATGGCCGCGGGGTCGCGACCCGCTTCGAGTGGAACGCCCTCGACGAGCTCGTCTCGACTGCGAGCGCGAGCGACGTGAGCCTCGCTCGCTCGAACGGCCAGCTCCTCCTCGACGGGCAAGCCTTCGCTTACGTGACGCGAAGGTTCTTCGATGCGAACGGCCGCGTGACGAAGATCCAGACCGAGAACCGGGACGGGAACGCGCCCGAGCTCGGGCCTTACATAGAGCGGACCTTCCAGTACGACATGCTCGATGAGCTGATCGTGGCGAGCGCCCGCGTCGACGCGTCGACCGTGCTCACGACGAAGTTCTCCTATACGGGGAACGAGCTGCTCGAGCTTGTGACGAGGCCCGAGGGCAACAAGACGAGGACTGTCTACGACGAGAGGAACCTCGTCTTCAAGGTCACGCGAGGCTTCGGCTCGACCGGCGCGGCTCCCTCGACGGTGACCTTCAACTACGATCAGAACGCTGGGCTGTTCGAGATCCTCGACCCCGAGCACACGAGAACGGACGGCGCGCCCGCACGGACCACGCTCGGGCGCGATGGCTTCGATCGCGTGACGACGGTCACGGACGCGATCGGCGGGCAAGTCGTCGTCGCTTACGACCCGGTCTCCGCGGGCGTGAAGCGGCAGTTCTTCGGTCCCCCCGCGGGAAAGCCCGCCGCCCCGATCACGCTCCGCGCGGAG
>JACQDU010000625.1 GCA_016200955.1 bacterium | reverse complement strand
GTGGGACCGTGGCCGTGGCCGTGGCCGTGTCCGAGGCCGTGACCGAGCCCGTGGCCGTGACGGCGACCGGGGTGACGCCGTGAGCGTGCCGCCTCCGGTCCTGGGAGTCGCGGGAGAAGCGACGCTCGCGCGGAAGGACCAGCACCTCGACCTCTGCCTGCACGAGGACATAGGCGCCCGCGTGACGACGGGTTTCGAGCGCTACCGGCTCCGCCACCGAGCGCTCCCCGAGCTGGACCTCGCCGAGGTCTCGCTCGAGACGGAGCTCCTCGGGAAGCGGCTCCGCGCTCCTCTCATCATCGCCGGCATGACGGGAGGCACCGAGAGAGGCGGCGAGGTCAACCGGCGCCTCGCGCGCGCCGCGGCCCGCACGGGGATCGCGCTCGGGCTCGGGTCGGGGCGCTCGCTCGTCGAGAGGCCGGAGGCTGCGGCGACGTTCGACGTGAGAGAGCAGGCCGGGCCGGCGACGTTGATCCTCGCGAACGTGGGCGCCGTCCAGCTCGGGCTCGGCTTCGGGAGAGACGAGCTCGTGCGCGTGGTGCGAGCGTGCCGCGCCGACGCGCTCGCGCTCCACCTGAACGCGCTCCAGGAAGCGGTGCAGCCCGAGGGGCAGCCGCGCTTCAAAGGGCTCGCGGCGCGGCTGGCGGAGGTCTTGCCCGCGCTTCCCTTCCCTTGCTTGCTGAAGGAGACGGGCTCGGGCTTCTCCGAGGAAGACGCGCGAGTCGCGCTCGCCGTCGGAGCCGCGGGAGTCGACGTCTCGGGCGCGGGAGGGACGAGCTGGGCTCGCGTCGAGGGACACCGGGGCGGCGCTCGCGTGCGCGCGCTCGGAGAAGCCTTCGGAGGCTGGGGGATCCCGACCGCGGAGAGCGTCGTCCGCTGCCGCGCGGTCTTGCCCGAGCGGAGCGTGCTCATCGCTTCGGGCGGGATATCGAGCGGGATCGACGCCGCGAAGGCCCTCGCGCTGGGAGCGGACGCCGTCGCCGTCGCGCGTCCCTTCCTCAAGGCGGCCCACGAGGGCGAGGACGCTCTCGTCGAGACGATCGAGCGATGGAAGAAGGAGCTCCAGGTCGCGCTCTTCTGCACGGGGTCCTCGAACGTCGCGGCGCTGCGCGCTCGCGGGCTCGAGAGGATCTCGTGACCTTCGCTCGCCCGACAAGACGAGAGAGAGAACGGAGAGGACTCGCATGAGCGTCCAAGCCACCGCCACTCTCGAGAGAGCGCCCCAGGAGCGCTACGCGCACGCGATCGAGATCGCCGGGCCGATCCTCGAGCGCGTCGAGGAGAGGATCGACACCGTCCTGGCCTCGCTCGGCGAGCGCGTGAGACCGGTCGTCGCCCACCTCGTGGGCGGCGGAGGGAAGCGCGTGCGGCCGCTCCTCGTGGCGCTCGCGGGAGAGGCGTTCGGGGCGCGAGCGGACGACCTGGCCGAGCTCGGAGCCGCGGCCGAGCTGGTCCACACGGCGACTCTCCTCCACGACGACGTCGTCGACCAGGGCTCCGAGAGGCGAGGGAAGGCGACCGCGAACGTCGTCTTCGGGAACGGGCCGCCCGTCCTCTCGGGCGACTTCCTCTACGCGCACGTCTTCCAGCGGCTCCTCGCGCTCGGGCACCTCGACGCGCTCCACGCCCTCGCGGACGCCGTGAAGGCCATGGTGTCGGGAGAGCTCCTCCAGCTCGAGCGGCGCGGCGACGCCTCCGTGACGGCCAGCGACGCGGTCGCGATCGCGGAGAGGAAGACGGCGAGCCTGTTCGCCTTCGCCGCCGGGGCCGGCGCTCGCGCGGGAGGGGCGAGCGGGCGCTCGCTCGCGGCGGTCGCGACGTTCGGGAAGCGGCTCGGGCTCGCCTTCCAGGTCGCCGACGACATCCTCGACTTCGAGGAAGGGACCGGGAAGGAGCCGCGCAAGGACCTCCTCGAGGGCACGATCACGCTGCCCGTCCTCCTCGCGCGCGAGAGGGACCCGTCGCTCCGCCGTCTCCTCCGCGCGCTCCTCGCGACGAAGCCGGTCGAGCGAGGGCCTGTCGCGCGCGAGATCGCGATCCGCACGAGCCGCTCGGGCGGCCTAAAGCGAGCGGACTCGTTCGCGCGCGCGCTCGCGCTCGGCGCGAGGAGCGCTCTCCTCGAGGGAGCTCCTCCGGGGCCGGCGCGGGCCGCTCTCCTGGACCTGAACGAGGCTCTCCTTGCCCGGCGCCGCTGATGACGAGGGTCGGCCCTGGCTGGTAGGATCCGCGCCGCTGAGAGAGAGGCCGAGCTTGCCCGAGGCGGGAGAGAACGAGCGAGCCCAGGAGCTCGTCGGAGCCGCGATCGGCGAGCTCGTCGAGTTCTGGGGCTTCCGGCGGATCATGGGCCGGATCTGGACCTCCCTGTTCCTGGGAGAAGAGCCGCTCTCGGCGAAGGACCTGGCGGCCCAGCTCAAGGTCTCGGTCTCTCTCGTCAGCACGACGCTCAACGAGCTCCTCCAGTGGGGCGTCGTGCGCCGCGCCCCGCGGCCCGGGAGCCGCGCGGACCTCTACGAGGCCGAGACGCAGCTCTGGAAGATGCTCTCGAAGGTCCTCAAGGAACGTGAGACGTTCCGCCTCGAGGCGGCGATCGAGCGCCTCGCCGCGGCGCGCGCCGAGGTCGGCCCGACTTCGGGCAAGGGGCCCGAGGCGGCGCGGCGCCG
>JACQDU010000624.1 GCA_016200955.1 bacterium | reverse complement strand
TGATTTCCCGGATCGGCTTGCGGTGGTCGGGTCGCGGATGGCCTCGTGCGCGAGAGGCTTGCTTGAGACCAGGACGCAGCATCCGCAGGCAGCGTGGCTCTTTCGGGGGAGTCGGAGAAAGCGGCGCCGTCCGGATTGCTTTCTGCGGAGAGCTCATTCAGAGCGCGGCGTCCGAAATCCAGCGTCCCGAGCGTCCATTCGGGATCGCCCCATCCGAGATCAACTCTCCGGGGACTCCACTACACGGATGCGGGCCTCCTGAATTCGGAAGAGGTCCGGGACCGCCCTTTTGGGAAGTGTTCGGGCTCTCCGCGTCTGTCATGAAACCGTAGACCCCGGCACCGTAGGCTACCGCGCACGTTCGATGATCGTTACACTTTACAGACCAGGGCGAGTCCAGGACGCGCAAACCCGCGTACCACCGGGGGCACGCGAGGACTGCGCGTTGCAATCGCAGAGCCGCTCGTGCCTGCGACGAGCGCTCAAGTACAAAGCGGGGCCAGGGGCTCGGTGATGAAGCTCATCCTCGAGGAGGCGGGCGGCATCCAGCCGCTCGAGATCGACAAAGACGAGCTGACGATAGGCCGCACCGCGGACAACGCGGTGCGCGTCCAGGACGCTCTTTCTTCCAGGAAGCACTGCAAGATCGAGAAGACGAAGGACGGCTTCGTCGTCGAGGATCTCAAGAGCCGGAACGGGACGACTCTCAACGGAGAGCCTCTCGTCGAGCGGCGCCTCCTCGCGATCGGCGACCGGATCTCGATCGGGCAGTCCACGATCCACTTCGGCGCGAAGCTCGAGGGCGCTCCGGCGAAGAAGCCCGCGCCCGCGACGGCGAACCTCGCCCCCGCGGGGAGCGCCCGCACGAAGCGCTTCCGCTTCGCGCTCAAGGGAGTCGAGGGCGACCGGACCGGCAAGCAGTGGGGGATCTCCGCCTTCCCTTACACGATCGGGCGGAAGAAGAACCTCTCGCTCACGCTCGACGAGGAGGAGGTCTCGGCCGAGCACTGCATGCTCGTCGAGGACGAGGGCACCGTTCACGTCGTGGACCTGAACTCCGCCACGGGGACTTTCGTCGACGGGAGCCGCGTCAAGGGCCGCGCGAGGGTCAAGCCGAACGCGATCCTCGCGATCGGGAAGACGAAGCTCAAGTTCAAGGACCTCGCGGGCAAGGGAGCGGACTTCGCCTCGGACGACGAGACCGGCCCTCCCGCGGGCGCTCCGGCGGAGGCGAAGAAGCCCGCGGCCGCCGCGCCTCCCGCGAAGAAGGCCGTCGCCGTCGCCGAGGAAGTCACCGACCTCGATGGCCTGGGAGACGACGAACCGGACCCCGCGAAGACTCCCGCCGCGAACGCGGAGTTCGATCCGGCCGCGACTCCCATGACCGGAGTCAAGCGGCAGCCCAAGGCCGCGCCCAAGCAACCCGCCGATGCGCCGGGAGCCGCTCGAGGCGCGACCAGCCGGAGGAAGCCCGGCGTCCAGACCCCGGAGTCTCCCGTCGCCGCCGCCGCCCCCGGTTTCGAGGAGGCGGGGATCGCGGCCTCCGACTTCTCGTCGAAGAAGATCGACCAGGGCGAGGAGCGCGGAGCCTTCGGCGCGATCGCGATCGTGCTGGTCGTGATCGCTCTCCTGGGAGCGGGAAGCGCCGTCGCGATCGCCGCTCTCGCTCCCGAGGACCCGGACCCCGCGCCCACCGGGAACCGCGTGGACAACTGGTCCTTCGAGGACGGCGCCCGGGGCTGGACCGGGACCTTCAAGATCGTCGCGGACACCAACTACGGAAAGCGCGCCGCGCGCCTCGACGGCTCGGGCGAGGGCAAGCAGGAGCTCCGGCAGGCCGAGGCCCTCCGCCTCGAGCGCGACAACCCGAAGGGCTTCTCCGTGCACGCCTCGATCAAGACGGAGGGATCCGCCTCGGGCGTCCTCGCGATCGAGTGGGCCGACGACCAGAACAAGTGGACGCAGCTCTTCTACGCCGCGGTCGCCGAGCATCAGGGCACCTGGGCAGACGTGGGCGCCGTGGGGATCCCTCCCCCGAACGCCACGCTCGCCCGCGTCGTCGTCCAGGCGATCGGCGGCGGGACGCTCTTCGTGGACCGCGTCACGCTCCAGGAAGTGGACCTCCCGAAGGAAGCTCCGCCCAAGCTCTCGGGCGCCGGGTTCGACCTGGTCGCTTCTCCGCGAGGCGTGCTCTCGATCACGCGCGCCGACCGGCAGGTCGCTCGCGTGATGGTCGGGCTTGCCGGCCCTCAAGGCGAGCGCGCCGCCGCTCTCGCCCTGCAGGACGCGATGGTCCCAACGACGCCCGCGGGAGACCCGGGAGACGGAGGGATCTACGCCGACGGAACGCTCCTCGACGTGGGCTCGGGCGAGCGCGTCGAGTGCGCCATGAGCGCGAAGCTCCAGAGCGAGGCGCTCCGCGTGACCTGGGAGGTCCCGAAGAAGCAGCTGCTCCCCGAGGGAAGGAAGCTCCGCATCGTCTTCGCCATCCCCCGACTCGCCGAGCTTTCTCCCGTGAAGCTCGTCTGCGAGAGCTCGA
This sequence comes from bacterium, assembly GCA_016200955.1. GTDB lineage: Bacteria > Planctomycetota > J058 > J058 > JACQDU01 > JACQDU01. The sequence continues at coordinate 7,153 of JACQDU010000624.1, read as the reverse complement.
ACAAGATGCTGGACGAGCTCCTCGCGAAGGGCGGCGCCGCTTCTCTCGATGGCGTCCGCGAGATCACGTTCGGGAAAGAGGGCGCCGACCAGACGAGCCTCTCGATCCAGCGGCCGGTCACGGTCGAGGTCGAGAAGGTGCAAGACGGCGTGCGCCTCGAGCTCTCCGGTGTCCCGGAGGTTCGCGGGACGAGCAGCGACGTGGGCGTCCTCGGCTTCGACCTGAAGAAGGGCTCGCGTCTCGCGAACGAGCAGGTGCGCACGCGCCTCGACCAGGCCGACAAGGCCATGAAGGACGGCCGCTTCGAGGACGCTCGGCGCATGTATGCCCAGATCGCGAAGGACTTCGACTTCAACCCGGACGTCAAGGGAAGGGCCGACAAGCTCGCGACCTTCCTCGGCCAGAAGGCGGACCGCCTCCTCGAGGCGACCCTGAACGCAGCCCAGGACGCGGAGGAGCTCTCGAACCCCGCTCTCGTGGACGCCGCGCGCCACTGGGCCGAGGTCCTCGAGAAGGCATTCCCCGGGAACCCGAACGCACAGAGAGCGAAGGACGCCGCCTCGCGCGCCGAGCAGGCCGTCAAGAAGGTCTCGCTCGTCTCCCAGGAGAAGACCGCGAAGGAGCTCGTGAACCGCGGGAAGACGCAGCGCAAGGATCACCCGCGGCTCGCGCGCACGACCTACAAGTACGTGATCGACGTCTACCCCGACTCGCAGGCGGCGGTCGAGGCCAAGCGCCTCCTCGAGAGCATGCCGAAGGAGGACGACTAGTGGCATCGGCCGTCGGGATCGACGTCGGGCGAGCGAGCGCGACCGCGGTCGTCTTGCGGAAGCGCGGGGCGTCCCTGGCCCTCGAGCGCCTGATCCACGTGGACCTGGACGAGGTCCGCTCGGGCGGCGTGAACGCCGACGACCCCGCGCAGCTCGTGCGCGCTCTCGTGGCTCGTCTCTCGGGCAGGAAGTTCCCGGCCTCGGGCGCGAACCTGGGAGTCTCCGGGAAAGACGCGATCATCCGCTACGCTCACCTCCCTCCCATGCCGAAGTGGCGCCTCGCGCTCGTCATGGGCTACGACATCGCCGACACCGCCGAGAAGACCGGAGCTCCTCTCTCCGCCGACTTCCGCGTCGTGGGAGCGGGAGACGACGGGACCTCGATCGTCCTCGTCGCCATGGCGAAGGACGAGCGCGTGACCGAGTGGGTCAAGGCCTTCGTCGCCTCGGGGGTCGAGCTGGGCTCCGCGAGCCCCCGCCCGACCGCGAGCGGCGACGCCTTCCGCTTCCTGGGAGAAGGGGCGAGCGACGGCACGACGCTCGTCCTCGACATCGGCCGCTCCTCGACCGAGGCGGCGATCGTGAAGGACGGCTCGCTCATCTTCGCCCGCTCGATCGCGCAGGGCGGAGACGCGATCACCGACCGGATCGCGAAGAAGCTGAACGTCGACAAGGAGGAGGCCGAGCGTCTCAAGATCGAAGGCCGCGGCCCCTCGGGCGAGAGCCTCGAGAGCGTCCTCGGCCCCGCCTGCGAGCAGCTCGCCTCCGTCGCTCGCGCGACGCTCGACTACGCGAAGAACCAGCTCAAGAACCCTCGCCTCTCGATCGACAAGGTCGTCGTCACGGGAGGAGCGGCCCGGACGCCGGGCCTCGTCGAGGCGGTCTCGCGGGCCTCGGGCGTTCCGGCGAGCCTGTTCGATCCGCTCGCCGGCCTCGACACGTCTCCCGCTCCCGACCGCGACAAGAAGGAAGCCACCGAGAGGGGCCTCGAAGCGGCGGCGGCGTGCGGCCTCGCGCTCGCGCGCCTCCTCCCGAACGCCGTCTCGCTCGACCTCCTCCCGAACGCCTGGAAGGCTCGCCGCACCTGGCGCGAGCGGACGATCTGGCTCTACGCGGCGGCGGCCGCCGTCGCTCTCTACATCGTGATCGCCGGCAGCTTCTCTTTCCTCAGGAGCTCGGGGGAGAAGACGCGCTCGGTCGCTCTCTCCCAGGCGAACGGGCAGGTGAAGGCCCGGCTCGACGCGAAGGAGCAGCTCGCGCTGGAGAACGCGAACCGGGCGAAGAACCTGGCCGCTCTCGCGGCTCGCGTGAAGCCCGGGTATCACCTGGCTTCTCTCCTCGCGACGCTCGCGCGAGAGATCCCGCCCAAGGCTTCGATCAACGAGCTCAACCTGGAGAAGATCCCGACCGCGGACAACCCCGACGCCTATTTTTTCACCATCAAGGGAACGATCGACAACAAGGAGAAGGACGCCGGCAACGTGTGCAAGGACATCCAGGCAAACATGAGCCGCGATCCCGACATCGCCGAGGCGAAGGTCAACCCCGGGAGCTTTGATGGCCCGCAGGTCGAGTTCAAGCTCACCGTGAAGCCGAAGGGAGCCAACTGACATGGACCTCGAAGCGACCTGGCAGGAGCACAAGAAGTTCATCGTCTCCGTCGGCATAGGCGCCCTCGCCTTCGGCCTGTTCGCCTCCGGGATCAAAGGCCTCGAGGCGAGCGCCGAGACGAGCGCGAAGAACAACGCCCGCGCCCAGACGGACCTCAACAAGGAGATCGCGTCGCTCAAGGGCGCCGAGGCGAACGAGAAGGGCAAGAAGAAGGCGCTCGAGGAGAAGGCCGCTCCCGAGGTCCGGAAGACCGTGATCTGGACGGTCCCGCCCGACTTCGTGCCCAAGGCCGACGACGCTCTCCCGGGCGCGACCTACGAGAAGCTCCGCGCCGCCGCCGTGGACGACATGGGGAAGCGCGCGGACAAGAGCGGCGTCATGATGCAGCGGACCTCCGAGCACCGGGTCGAGCTCGGCCTCTCCGGCGCCGACGGCGTCACGGGCCCCGTCCTCGCGGAGAAGTTCGCTCGCGTGGACCTCACGACGAGGATCGCGAACGCCGTGCTCGACGCCGGCGTCAAGAAGGTCGACAAGATCGAGCAGAAGGAAGCCGGCTACTCCCAGCTCGAGGGAAGCGAGGCCGAGAAGCCGGGCTTCCTCCGCCGCTTGCCCTGCACGGTGACCTTCGAGGGCACGATCTCCCAGCTCGCGAAGGTTCTCGCCACCTTCGAGGTCGAGGGCTCCTTCCTGGAAGTCGAGGCGTGCGACGTCCGCCGCTCGAAGGAAGCGAAGCCGGACGGGACCGACGGCCGTCTCACGGTCTCCCTCACGCTCACGGCTCTCACGATCGAGAAGGACGCTCCCGCGGACTCCGTGAAGGACCCGGGAGAAGACAACCCGAAGAAGCACCACCGGCGCGGGGACAAGTAGATGCAGCTCACGAAAGAAAAAGCCGTCTTCGGGATCGCGGCGGCGGTGACGCTCGTCCTCTGCTTCCGGATCCACAAGCCCCAGGTCGAGCCCGTGCCTCCCGTGCCGCCCGAGGAGGCCGCGCACCAGCCGCGGATTCCTCTCGGAGCGCCGATCCCTTCCATGCGTCCCGAGAAGCCGCTCCTCCCCGAGACGATGAAGCGCGACCCGTTCGTGCGGACGACCGACTGGTCTCCCGCGACTCCGGCCTCTCTCTCGGCTCCTCCGGCTCCGAGCGCCTCGCGGATCATCCCCCACGGCGGCATCGGCGGAGGCAAGCCGCTCTACGTGACGGTGGACCAGGAGCCCAAGGCCGACCTTCAGGAGCCGGACCCGAACGCCAAGGACCCGAACGCCCCCGACGACCCGCCCAAGGATCCGAAGGCCCCGAAATGAGAGCCCCGCGACCTCTCCTCACGGCCTCTCTCGTCTTGCTCGCGCTCGCGGCGCCCGCGCTCGTCCTCGCGCAGGACCCGCCCGAGGCGCTCGACGCGCCGCCTCGCGCCGACGACAAGCTCTACTTGAAGAACGGCGAGACGATGACGGGCAAGATCCTCGAGGGCGACGAGACCACGCCGAAGCTCAAGTTCCAGAAAGGGAACATCACCAACGAGTTCGACAAGAGCCAGATCGACCGGATCGTCCACCGCCAGACTTACGCGGAGGCCTTCAGCGACCGCAGGGACCGGATCAAGAGCGGCACGCCGGACGAGCACAGGAAGCTCGGCGACTGGGCCTGGAAGAACGGCCTCGACTCCGAGGCGCTCGAGGAGCTGAGGAAGGCGTTCCAGAGCGCGAAGGACCCCGCCCAGGCGACCCTCCACATGGGAAGGCTCTCTCGCATGCTCCTCCTCGTGGCCGAGAAGCTCGACGAGAACAAGCGGGACGAGATCCACGACGAGATCCTCGACCTCGGCAGGAAGTGCGAGAAGAGCCGCTCGAGCTCCGCCGACATCGACTTCGCCGTCTCGAAGGTCTACATGGCGCAGGGCCTTGTCCAGCTCGCGGCGAAGCACCTCGAGAGGGCCCGCGACGCTCTCGCGAAGGCGGCGCAGGACCCCTCTCCCGCGATCGAGGAGGCGGAGCTCTCGCAGAAGGCCGCGGAGTCGAAGAAGCCCGAGGACAAGAAGGACCCGAAGGACACGAAGGACCCCAAGGACACGAAGACTCCCCTGGATCCCAAGAAGGACCCGACGAAGCCCTTGAAGGACGAGCGCCCTTCCAAGGAAAAGGTCCTCGGGCAAGAGAAGGGGACCAAGAAGGGCGACAAGGGGGGCGCCAACGCGAAGTCCGACGCGGGACCGGGTGCGGGAGACGCGCCCGCTCCTCCGAAGAACGTCTCGCGCGATCCGATCGACAAGAGCGGGGACGTGTGGCCGGGCCTCTGCCCCGCGAGGCGAGCGCTCTACAAGGACGACCTCCTCGCGCTCGCGCAGGCTTACTTGAAGGCGGACAAGCTCGACGACGCGATCAAGACGCTCGGCTCTCTCATAGCGGCTTACCCCGAGGACCGGACCGCGCTCACGCTCAGGGCGCAGGCTTACGTGCAGCAAGGCGACCCGAAGGCGGCGATGGCCGACCTCACGACGGCTCTCGGGCCGCTCGACGGGAAGGACGCCGTGCTCCTGCGAGACCGCGGGATCGCGGCCTACGCCTCGGGCAACCTCGATCAGGCGGAGAAGGACCTGACCGAGGCCCTCTCGTGCGTCCTCGACGACCCGAAGCCGGCGAAGGCTCACCTGGCGCTCATCTGCGTCCGCACGGGTCGCTTCAAGCTCGCGCAGAAGACGCTCGACGAGCTCAAGGACACCGACTGCGTCCTCGGGAAGGTCGTGCAAGCGCTCCTCCTCGAGCTCTCGGGGAAGGTCGAGGAGGCGAAGACCCTCTACGAGGCCGTCCTCCGCGCGGCCGACGCCGACCCCGTCGTGAAGTACGAGCTCGCGATCGCTCTCACGAAGAGCGGGAAGCAGGACGACGCGCTCCGGCTCCTCCGCGAGGCCTTGAAGGACGGCGTGAAGCCCGAGGTCGTCTTGCCCCGCCTCGCCGAAGCCGCGCGAGGGAAGCGCGACGCGAAGGAAGAAGTGAAGATCCTCGAGGAGCTCGTGGGCTCGAAGAAGGCCCCGACTCCCGACGAGCTCTGCGCGCTCGGGCGAGCCTACGCTTCCGCCGACCGCCTCGAGGACGCGCGCGTCTGCTTCGACGAGGCGATCGCCGCGAACGAGAAGCACGTGGGCGCGCTCAACGGGGCGGGCTGGGTGCGCTACAAGCAGGACGAGTTCGACGGCGCCACCGGCGCGGAGGCTTTCTTCAAGAGGGTCCTCGCCATCGAGCCACTCAACAGCTTCGCGAAGGACGCGCTCAAGAGCATCGAGAACGCGCGGACCCGGAAGGTCTGGAGGGACGCCTTCCAGCGGAACGACGGCGACGTGAAGAACGGCTGGCTCCCGCCGGAGCAGGGCTACGGCGTGGACGTCTCGATCAAGGGAAAGCGCCTCGTCTTCGACGGGAAGCAGGCCAACAAGGACCGGGACCAGGGGAAGACGCGCCTCGCGCGCGACGTGGGCAACGAGCAGGTGCTCAGGGTGCAGGCGACGTTCGACTGCTCGAAGGCCGCCCAGGCCGCGTGCGGCCTCCGCCTCGAGACCACCAGCGGGAGCGCGCTCCTCTTCAAGTCCGAGACCGGCTCGATCATGTTCGCGATCACGAACGCGGGGAAGCAGGGCTTCGCGGACCCGATCACGATCGGGCAATGGCCGAAGGACGAGCGGAGCCACGTCCTCTCGATCGAGATCGAGGACGCGAACGCCGGGACGCTCGTCTTCTCTCTCGACGACGAGCGCCTGGGCGACCCGTCGAAGCCGCTGCCCAAGGTCGCGGGGATCGCTCGCGGGACGAAGCCGGTGGTCGCGCTCTACGGCTACGCCGCGCTCGACGTGGCGTGGGGCTTCTCCGTCGACGATGTGAGGATCTACGCGCGGCGCGAGCCGAAGTGACGCAGTATTCCCTTGCCCGAGGGGGATAATGGAAGACCGCCTTCGAGGGAGGACGTTCGTGCGAGACCGCGGCCGTGCCCGGAACCGGGGGCGGGGGCGACGAAAATCTCCCCGCGCAGCGGCGTTCACTCTCATCGAGATGCTCGTCGTCATCGCGATCATCGCGCTCCTCGCGTCGATCACGATCCCCGTCATGTCGAGCGTCTCCAAGAAGCAGAAGGCGACCGAGACGACGAACCTCATCGCCCGGCTCAAGATGGCGCTCCAGCAATACAACGAGGCCTTCGGCGACTACCCGCCGTCCTCTCCTCGCGTCCTCAAGCTCTCGACGAACGGCGTGAACGACGGGATCAAGTGCCTCGTCCGCTGCCTCACGTCCACGCGGAAGCCCGGGAACTTCTCTCCCTTCGAGTTCGAGGAGAAGGTCCTCATCAACGTGTGCGGGGACAAGCTCGGGAACCCGAAGGTGACCGGCTCGTCGATCGCGAAGCCCGACAACTGGGAGGTCTCGGACGGCTTCTACCAGCCGCTGATCTACCTCCACAACATGGACTACGAGAAGGGCCAGTTCGTCCAGCTCGTGGACGGCGCCGCGCAGGTGAAGGTCAAGGGCGTCAAGTCGGAGAAGACCGGCCAGTACGAGGGCCTCACGAGCTACCAGCTCTGGAGCGGCGGCTTCGAGGGCCATGACGTGGACGGGAAGCTCGGCGAGCTGTGCTCGTGGAAATGAGCGGAGCGATCGTTCGGGGGATGTCGTCGAGCGAGGCCGAAGGCCTCGCTCGCCCTCGGGAGGAGCGTGTAGCAACATCCCAGCGAGGCCCGCAGGGCCTCGCTCACCCTGCGTGGAGCGCAAGAAATCCGGGGGGCGCG
>JACQDU010000621.1 GCA_016200955.1 bacterium | reverse complement strand
CGCGGGCGCCGCGAGGTCGAGCGCGCTCCGCTCGGGCCAGGCGCGGCCGGGGAAGAGGTCCGGGTCCCACCCTCGACCGACGATCCACTCCCCCCGCGCTCGCTCGAGCGCCCGCTCGCGGACTCTCAGCGAGCACTCCTCCGGCGAGCGGGCGCCCGTGAGCGAGAGCTCGTCCTGCGTGAGGCCGGCTCCCAGGAGATGCGTGTGCGCGTCGTGGAAGCCGGGGAGCGCGAGCCTCCCGTCGAGCTCGACGACGCGCGTCCTCGGCCCCACGAGCGAGGCCACGTCGCGCTCCTCGCCGCACGCGACGACGAGACCGCCCTGCGCGGCGAGGGCCGAGCAGAACGGGCGATGCCCGACGGCCGTGAAGACGCGGCCGCCTCTCAGCACGAGGTCGGCGTTCATGAGAGGAGGGGCCCGCGCCTCACGAGCTCTCCGCGCCGAGCTCTTCCTCGCGCGGCCGGGCGGCCTCGTCGCCATCCTCGTCGAGCCGCGCCGAGCGCGCGTCGGCGAGGCCGCGCGCGGCGCGAAGCGCCATGTCGGGCATCGGGATCCCGGCGCGCGTTGCCTCGCGCGCGACGTACTCCTCGATCTCCCGCTGGATCCTGAGAGCGACCTCGACCGCGCGGAGGCCGTGCTCTCCCGGGACGACGGGGGCGTGCTCGCCGCGGCAAGCCTCGATGAAGCTCGCGAGCTCCGCCGTCAAGGCGTCCTCGCCCTTCCCCATCTCGAACTCCTCGTGGTCGAGGAGGCTCGAGAAGACGAAGCCCTGCGGGTCCGCGAGGTCGCGGGGGTCGAGCTTCGAGGGGTCGATCTCGCCCTCCTCGACCGCGCGGCTCCTCCGGAAGACGGACACCCGGCGCGAGTCGTAGTCGATCGACACGTACGCGGTCCGCTGGAAGAAGCGGATCTTCCGCATGCGCTTGAGCGAGATCCGGCTCGCTCTCAGGTCCGCGACGCAGCCCGAGGAGAACGTGAGCCTCGCGTCCGCGATGTCCTCGGAGCGCGAGAGGACCGGCACGCCGAGCCCTTCCGCGCGCGCGACGGGGTCCTTCACGAACTCGAGGAGGATATCGAGGTCGTGCACCATGAGATCGAGCACGACTCCTATGTCCTTCGATCGAAAACTGTAAGGAGCGAGGCGGTCCGCGACGACGTAGCGTGGGTCGGAGATGAAGCGCTCCGCCGCGCGGATCGCCTGGTTGAACCGCTCGATGTGGCCGACCTGGAGCACGACGTTCTTCCGGCGGGCGGCGTCCACGAGGGAGCTCGCGTCCTCGACCGTCGCGGCGATCGGCTTCTCGACGAGCACGTGCACGCCGGCTTCGATGAACGGAAGCGCGATCTCGCGGTGGAGCGTCGTCGGGACGACGACCGAGACGGCGTCCACGCGCCCGAGGAGCTCGCGCCAGTCGGCGAAGGCCTGCGCTCCCGTGAGCGTCGCGACCTCGAAGCGGCGGCGCGGGTCGGTGTCCACGATCCCCGCGAGCGCGACGCCCGCCATGCCGCGGTAGATCCGCGCGTGGTGCTGTCCGAGGTGTCCGGTTCCTATGACCCCGAGCCTCATTCGGGCGGAGCGGCGAGGATCTTCCGCACGAGCTCGAGGTTCAGGTCGTGGCCGCTCTTCACGGCGACGACGTTCGCTCGAACCGAGGCTCCCAGGAGCGCGAGGTCGCCCACGAGGTCGAGGAGCTTGTGCCGCGCCGCTTCGTCGGGGAAGCGGAGAGTGTTCTCGATCACGCCGTCCTCGTCGAAGACGAGCGTGTTCTGGAAGGTGGCCCCGAGCCCGAGCCCGAGCATGCGGAGGAGGTCGGCCTCGGCCTTGAGGCAGAACGTGCGCGCGGGCGCGACCTCCGCGGCATAGCGCTCCGAGGTCACGTCGAGCGAGACGGTCTGCTTCCCGAGAGACTTGACCGGGTAGTCGAGCGAGTAGCTCACGCGGAGGCCGCTCTCGTTGGGAGAAGCCGTGAGCGTGGCGCCGTTCCTCCCCTCGACGGTGATCGTCTCGCGGAGGACGATCTCCCTCCGAGGAGCGTCCTGCTCGACGAGACCGGCTTCTCCCAGGAGCTCGACGTAACGGATCGCGGAGCCGTCGAGGCCGGGGGCCTCGAACGCGTCGAGCTCGACCTCGAGGTTGTCGACTCCGAGCCCGTGCGCCGCCGACAGGAGGTGCTCGACGGTGTGCACCTCGGCGTCGCCGCACGCGATCGCCGTGCGGCGAGGCTGGGCGATGCGGTTCGCGACGCTCGCCTCGATCCGCGGCGCTCCCGGGAGGTCGGTGCGCACGAAGACGACCCCCGTGCCCGGAGGACCGGGCTTGATCCTCACGCGGACGGTCGCGCCCGTGTGGAGGCCCGTGCCCTCGCAGGCGACCGCTCGCGCGATCGTCCGCTGGCGGCGAGGGCTCGCTCCATTCGGTGACGGCCGGTTCGTGGGAGTCGCCGAGGGCAAGGGGGCCACCCTCACTTATGCTCGTCTTTCGGTTTCTGGTTTCCCGGCGGAGCGGGAGGAGGCGGAGCCGGCGGCGCGGCAGCCTTGGCTTCCTCGCACTTCTTGAGCCACTTCGCGTCGTTGAGCTTCGCGAGGATCGTCTCGGTCACGTCGAGCTTCGGGTCGTGGAAGAGGATCGACGAGACGTTCGCGCGGAAGATCCGCTCGCGGAAGCGCTCGTCTCCCATGCCGCGCGGGTCGACCTGCTCGTCGCCGAAGCCCTTCGAGTCGACCTTGAGGACGAGGTCGTACTTCTGCTCGACCCCGAACTCGCGGATCCCCGCCTCGATCTCATCGAGGATCTGGAGCGTCAGGCTCTCGATCTCGAGGTTGATTGCGGATGCCCTCGATCCTGACCTGGAGCTCCTTCTGGTCCGCCTCGACCTTGTCCTTCTTCGCGTTGATCTCCTTCTCGAGATGCTCTTTCCTCTTGTACTTCTTGAAGACGAGGCCTATGTCCACGACGGCGATCTTGAGCGTCGTCTCGTTCGCGGCCTGGGCCGTCCTCGCCCCGAGGAGCGTCGCTCCGGCCGCCGCGCCCGCGACGAGCGCTCCGCCGAGCGACAGCACGTCGCGACGCGAGCGCACGTCGTTTTCTCTCGTGTCGTCCACTGGAAGCCTCCTCAGGTGCGCGCCAGGCCTTATACCACGGCGTCGCCGCTCTCGACCTCAGAACCCGACTCCCACGGAGAAGGAGAACACCTGCGGCTTGTCGTCTCGCTGCCGGATGAGCGGCCACGCGAAGTCGAGCGCGATGGGAGCGGGGAAGATCGGCAGCTTGATCCTCGCGCCCACGCCCGCTGCGGCGCGGAACGACGTCCCGTGGACGTCGCGCGGGCTCGACTCCACGTCGCCCGCGTCCAGGAAGACGACGCCCCGCAGGATGTGGAGGAAGAGCGGGAAGCTGAGCTCGGCCGTCCCCGTGATCCTCACGTCGCCGCCGGTCGGCTTGTCGTTGACCATGGGCCCGACGCCGCGGTACTGGAAGCCGCGGACCGACTGCGGCCCTCCTATGAAGAACCGATCGAAGATCGGCGTCTGCCGATCCGAGAACCGCGTCATGTAGCCGAGGACCGCGCCGAGATAGATCACCCACTTGTGATCGGTCGGGAAGTCGAGGAGCGTCGTCTGCCAGTTACCCGAGAGCGTCCACTTGTTGTAGTGGACGTCGCCGCCGACTCCCGCGAGCTCGTAGCTCGCGCTGACGCTGTAGCCCTTGTAGAGCACCTGGTACTTGTCGGGCACGTTCCGGTCGTAGAAGACGCTCAGCATGATCGAGCTCTTCAGGCTGTCGCCCGAGACCGCGACCACGTCCGGCACGGCGGTCCCGTGGCCGTCCGCGTGGCTCGAGCCGGGCGGTCTCGCCGGGCTCGCGATGGCTCTCGCCGCGGGACTGCTGCTCGGAGGGCCGTCCGGCGCGG
>JACQDU010000620.1 GCA_016200955.1 bacterium | reverse complement strand
CTACTTCTACCCGCCCTCGCCCACTCCAGAGAAGCCGGGGCGCTACTACAAGAGCGGCTACGCGCCCGTCGTCTTCGACGGAGAGGTCTCGCTCGTCGTGGGAGTGGACTTCCCCGCCGACTTCCGCGAGGCCGTCGAGCGCGTGGACAGCCGCTTCACTCTGCTGGGAGCGGGCTCGGTCGCGCTCGTCCTCCTCGTGGCCGTCTTCGTCGTGCGCCGGAGGGTGCAGGTCCCGATCTACCGCCTCGTGCGCGCCATGGAGGGCGGCGACTCCGTGACCGAGCCGGGCCCTCCCGTGCGCGCGCGCGTCCGCTGGCGCGACGAGATCGGCGTCCTCACGGAGCACTACAACAGCATGGTCGACCGCCTCCAGGCGCAGGAGGGAGAGCTCCGCGTCCTCGCGAGCGAGGCTCGCCGGAAGGCCGAGTTCATGGGCGGCTTCTCCAAGTACCTCGTCGAGGGAGTCCCGACGGCGTTCGTCGCGATCGACCCCGATGGCCGCGTGACCGTCTGGAACGAGGCCGCGACGAAGATCCTGGGAGGAAGCGCCGCCGCCGTCGGCCAGAGCGTCGCGAAGGTCCTCGACCTAGCTCACCCCGTCGCGCGAGCGCTCGCCGCGGGCCTCAAGGGCGAGGTCACCGACCAGGCCTTCGTCCCGCTCGGCCCCGCGGGCGACGCCGAGGCCGGCGACTCCGACCAGGACGAGGGAGGAGCGCGCCTCGTCGAGCTCGACGCCGGCCCCTTCAAGAACCCCGCGACGGGAGAGCTCCTCGGAGCGGCGGCCTTCGTCCACGACCGCACCGAGCTCGAGCGGTTGCGCCGCGCCGCCGCGCGGAACGAGCGCCTCGCCGCCGTCGGCCGCCTCGCGGCCGGCCTCGCGCACGAGATCCGGAACCCGCTGGGCGCGATCTCCGGCTTCGCCGAGCTCATCGAGAGAAAGAAAGGCGAGGACAGCCAGCGCCTCGCGTCGCGCCTCCGGGGAGAGGTGGACGAGCTCAACCGCTTCGTGACGGAGTTCCTCGCTTACGCGCGAGACCAGAGGATCAAGCGCGCGCCCGAGGATCTCACGCCGCTTCTCAAGCGAGCGACGGAGACCGCGCTCCAGGCAGCGGGCTTCACCGCGGACGAGGCGAGGCGCGCTCTCGAGGGAGAGGCCGTCTCCCACGCCTCGGGAGAGCTGCGCGTCGCGGTCGACGGAGACCCGGAGCTCGCGCAGGCCGCGATCGACGCGACGGCGCTCAAGGCGGCTCTCGTGAACATCGTGAAGAACGCCGTCGAGGCCATGGCGGGGAAGGGCGCCCTCGCTCTCCGCGCGAAGCGCTCGGGGAGCATCGCGGTGATCCGCGTCCGCGACTCGGGCCCGGGAGTCCCCGTCGAGCTCCGGGAGAGGATCTTCGACCCGTTCTTCACGACCCGCGACTCGGGAGTGGGCCTCGGGCTCGCGATCGCGCACAAGATCGTCGTCGCTCACGGCGGGAAGGTCGCCGTCCGCGCCCCCGACGAGGGAGGCTGCGAGTTCGTGATCCGCATCCCGATCGTCCCCGAGGTCCCGGGCGCCGGACCTCCGGCGCTCGACGAGGACCTTACGCCCTCTACCCCGGTGGAAGGCGTTCGCGCTCCTGGGACCTCGGGCAAGCAGGCCAGCCCGACTCCCAGGGTGTGATATTTGCACCAGCCTCGTCGGCGTGACGTTCACTTGTCACTGGGCACTAGGCACTTGTCACTTGTCATTGTGCCGGCGATACGGGGCTTCAACGACCGGTGACCAGTGACAAGTGACCGGTGACAAGTGAAGATCCGGGTTGCATCCTGCGATTCTGCGGTTGCAACTTGAATGGGTGATGGTTTGGCCAAGATCCTCGTCGTGGACGACAAGCAGGGCCTGCGCGACGTGCTCGTCGAATCTCTCGCGGGCGTCGGGCACGACGTCGAGCCCGCGGAGGACGGCTCGCGCGCGCTCGAGAAGCTGAACGAGCGGACGTTCGACATCGTCGTCACCGACCTCAAGATGCCGGGAGTCGACGGGCTCGAGCTCCTGCGAGTCGTGCGCGAGCGCGCGCCGCAGACCGGCGTGATCCTCATGACCGCTCACGGGACGGTCGACACGGCGGTCGAGGCCATGCGCCTGGGCGCCCTCGACTACGTCGAGAAGCCGTTTCCTCTCGGGGCCATGGAGGCGAAGGTCGAGAAGGCGCTCGAGGGGATCCGGCTCCAGTCCGAGAACGCTTACCTGAAGGAGGAGCTCCAGCAAAAGGTCGGGCAAGACGAGATCATCGGGTCGTCCGCGAGCATGAAGAACGTCTACGAGCTCGTGGGCAAGGTCGCGGACACGACGACTCCCGTCCTGATCCTGGGAGAGTCCGGGACGGGCAAGGAGCTCGTCGCCCGCGAGATCTATCGCCGCTCTCCCAGGCGGGACGGCCCATTCGTGACGGTCAACTGCGCCGCCCTCGCGGAGGGCGTTCTCGAGAGCGAGCTCTTCGGCCACGAGAAGGGCTCCTTCACGGGTGCCACGGCGGCGAAGAAGGGCAAGTTCGAGCTCGCGGACCGTGGCACTCTCTTCCTGGACGAGATCGGGGAGATCCCTCCCTCGACCCAGGTGAAGCTCCTCCGCTTCCTGCAAGAGAAAGAGATCGAGCGGGTCGGAGGGACGAAGACGATCAAGCTCGACGTGCGCGTCCTCGCGGCGACGAACCGCGACTTGAAGAAGAGGATCGAGGAGAACCACTTCCGCGAGGACCTCTATTACCGGATCAACGTCATCACGATCCAGCTCCCGCCGCTGCGCGAGCGCCGCGAGGACATCCCGGTGCTCGTCGAGAGCTTCCTCACCCGGCTCGAGAAGAAGATCCAGAAGAAGGGCAAGGTAGACGAGGAAGCACTCGGCCTCCTCCAGATGTACGACTGGCCCGGCAACGTGAGGGAGCTCGAGAACGTGATCGAGCGAGCCCTCGTCCTCGCGAACGGCGCCGCGATCACCGCGAAGGACCTCTCGGAGGAGATCCGCGGCGGCGAGGGCGCGAAGTCCGCCCGCGAGGCCTACTACGAGGCCTCGGGCCTCCAGGGCCAGATCGAGCGCATCGAGCGCGAGATCATCCGCAAGGCTCTCGAGGAGAACGACTGGAACCAGACGAAAGCCGCGCAGCAGCTCTCGCTCAAGCGCTCGAGCCTGCAATACAAGATGAAGAAGTACAACCTCATGAAGCGGGAGGTCTGATGCGCCTCGGGGGAACGTGCGTGGCGGCGCTCGTCTCCTTGCTCGCCCTCGCGGCTCCCGCGGGCGCGAAGCAGGGTGGCGGCGATCCTCCGGGCGGGTCTCCCGCTCCTCCGACGGATCCGGGTTCGCGGAGGGATGGCGGCTCGAAGGAAGACGGCGCGAGAGACGGCGCGGCCGGCAACAAGGGGGACGGCGCGAAGGACCCTCCGCGCAAGACGCGCGAGGACCTGAAGAAGGAGTACGACGCCGCTTACCTTGCTCACGCGAAGGCGCTCATCGAGGTCGATGTCGTCAGGGACCACAGAGACACGGCCGACAGGGGAGTCGAGCCCGCACGAGAGCGCGTGAGGCTCCTCTCCAAGCGGTCGAACGACGACCCGGACAAGAAAGCGGCGATGGTCGAGCTGCTGAAGAAGATCCAGGAGACGGAGCTCTCCAAGATCGAGATCGAGCTCGGAAAGGCCGAACGCATTCGGGACAAGGCTCGCAAGACCGCGATCGTCGCGGGGCGCGTGTACCTCAAACGAATCCTCGAGAACGTCGATCTCCTGCGTGACATCCGCGGCGCGCAGGCAAAGGCCCTGCTCGAGGAGTCGTTCCACCTGACCCGGGACGTCGAGAACCTCGAGAAGCTCGACCAGCTTCCCTTGACTCCCATGAAGACCTTCGAGCCGGAAGTAGGAGACGACTTCAATCCGACGTGGATCGAGCGGCAGCTCGCGCTCTATCGTCCGCACGCGGATCGTTGCGAGGAGATCGCCGCGGACCTCACCGAGCGCGTCGATGAGTACGAGAAAGAGCAGACCCACTGGGTGCATTTGAAAGAGCTCGGCGTTATGCTGGACGAGGGCAAGGAACGTCTGGGCAAGGTCGAGACGAACCTCAAGGAAACCAAGGCCGCCCGCGACGCCGCGGACAAGAACGCCAAGGCGATCCGAGAGGAGATCGACCGACTCCAGAAACGCCTCAAAGAGCTCAACGCCACGAAGCCTCCCGAGACGCGGAGCCAAGACTCCCGAAAGGAAGCCAGGTGATGCGTTCGACGGGCGCGGATCGTGCGTCCAAGCACGGAATCAGACACACGTCTTTCGCAACGAAGCTCGGGCAGACGGGCGAACGGTCAGGGGATACGCTCGCGTGCCCGAGAGGACGGGGGAAGTCCATGGTCCTTGGCAGTCACTTCAAGGCGCCGCTCTTCGTCGCCATCGCCGTCTCGTTCCTCGCGGGTTGCAACGAGGCGCCACCTTCGAAACCGGATACCTCCCTGCGCAAGGTCGAGGAGAATCCGAGGGAGACCCCCGCTCGTGAAGTTGCGCCGGCGGGTCCGGCGAAGCTGACGGTGCGCGACGATGCGCGCGCCCTCTACCTCAGGGGCTGCGACTACTACAAGGCGCACGATTACCTGACCGCCCAGGACGAGTTCCAGCGCGCGCTCCTCCTCGATCCGAACTACACGGCGGCATGGAACAAGATCGCGCTCTGCTACTACGCCCGCCACATGTACTCCGACGAGATCCTCGCCTACAAGCAATGCCTCGCGATCGATCCCGAGTTCGAGGAGGCACTCCTCAATCTCGGGCACGCCGAGCTCGCCCGCGATCACCTCGAGGAAGCGGCGGGCCTCTATTCCCGACTGCTCAAGAAGAATCCGACGCACCCCGTTGCGCTCTTCAATCTCGGCCTGGTCCATCACGACCTCGGCCAGCTCGACCGT
>JACQDU010000622.1 GCA_016200955.1 bacterium | reverse complement strand
GAAGGCAAGCTCGCCGCGCTCCGGCTCGAGAAGACGGGGAGTCGCCTCGTCCTCCTCGACTCGATCGCGGTCGGCCCGGGCCCGCGCTCGCTCGTCCTCCTGAAGACGGAGGGCGGCGAGCGCCTCGCCGTGGCGACGGAGGAGCGCGGCTGCACGATCGAGCTCTACCGCTTCGAGGCCGACCACCTCGCGCTCGACCGGAAGGTCCCGATCGCGCCGGAGCTCGCCGGCGCCAGCATCCTCGCCGCGGGCGCGCTCTCGCGGCAGGGAGAGGACGACCTCGTCCTCGCGGTGCGGGGGCCGCAGGGCCTCGCGGTCCCCGTCCACGTGAGCGACCTCTCGGGAACGCCCCGCGTCCAGGTCGTCGTCGACCCCATGTGCTACGAGATCTCGGCGACGATCGCGGACCTGGACGGCGACGGGCAGAACGAGCTCATCCTCGGGATCGGCCAGTGGAAGGGCTACTGCGTCAAGGTCTACAAGCTCGAGGCGGGAGGTCCGCTCCGCGAGGTCTTCTCGCGCGCGCTCGGCACGCCGCGCGGGTTCAGCGTGAGCGGCGGCCCTCGCCAGTACGTCCTGTGCGCCGCGGACCGCATGCGCGAGGGCGACGCGATCTTCCAGGACGAGCCGGGCCTCGCGCCGGACAGGCCCGATGCGGTCTGGAAGCTCTCGTGGACGACGGAGCCGGTCCTCGAGAAGGTCCTCGAGCGTCCCTTCGAGGAGCGCGACCGCTGGAGCTTCTGGCTCCCGTCGCCCTTCGTCGCTCCGTGGAAGACTTACCCGGGAGCTTTCCTCGCGGGAGAGAACGGCGACGGCTGGCAGCGCTTCGTCTTCGTGCCGCCGCCGGGCCTGCCTCCCGTGCGAGCGCGCGCTTCCTCGGGAGTCGGGATGCTCGCGGACCTCGACGGCGACGGCGAGCCCGATCTCCTCTTCGGCGGAAGCCCGATCCGCGTGAGCGGCCTGCGAGCGGTCACCGACACGGAGAAGGAGGTGCCCGCCGCGGAAGCGACCGAGGCGTCGGCGCTCGACGTCGGGCTCGACCTCCTCGCGTGCGGGCAAGCGAAAGAGGCCGCGCTCGCGCTCGAGGCCGTGATCCAGCGGCCCGAGACTCCTCCCGCCGAGAGCTCGCGCGCCCGCGTCGCTCTCGCGCAGGCGCAGGCGCTCCTCGGGCTCCACGACCGGGCGCGGAAGACGTGCCTCGCGCTCGCGGACGCCGACCCGCGCTCGGCGAAGGAGGCGCTCTTCCTGGCATCGGCTCACGCGGAGGAAGGGCGCGAGATCGCGTCCGCCGTCGCCGACCTCGAGCGCCTCCGCCGCTTCGAGACTCTCTCGCAGGACGAGGACCGCGAGGTCGAGCGGCGCCTGAGGCGGCTGCGCCCGCTCGCTCTCATGAAGGAGTGCGTGCGGTTCGACCGGAGGACGGCCGCGCAGCTCCCGCTCGAGGTGAAGAAGCCGCTCTTCGTCCATCTCTCGGACAAGGGCGTTCGGATCATGGGCCGCCCGGACGCCGGCGTCCCGGGAGACGAACGGTCGGCGTCGATCCGGCTCCCCCTTCGGTACGACGGCTCGTCCTTCCGGCTCTCGATGCGCTTCCTCGTCGAGCACCTGGGCTACGACCAGGGCATGACGATCGGCTTCTCCGCGCCGCGAGACGGCGAGGGCGGCATGGACGGCCTCTCGGCGTACGTCGAGTGCCGTGGCGGCGGGAACATCGACACGTTCGAGCGAACGCTCGCGGCGAACGGGGGCTGGGGCTTCGACGTGGGCGAGTTCGAGCCGTCGATGCCGGCGAACGTCGAGCTCACTTACGTGAACGCGGACGCTTTCGTCCACGGGGCGCTCGAGTACGGGGGCGTCTCGCGCAAGGTGGACTTCCCCGTCGGGCCTCTCGTGAGCGGGAAGGCCTCGCTCGGGATCGGGCTCCGCGGGATCCACGGGAACTTCGCTTCCTTCGAGCTCATCGAGGTCGTGCTCTCGGGCCCGCCCGGCGCGATCGCGATCGATTCGTCGGGAGAGACCGACCCCGCCGCGCGAGCTCTCCGGGCTTTCTCCCTGGAAGACCCGAAGAGGGCGCTCGAGACGTGCGAGGGTTGGGGCGAGAAGGCGAAGGACGAGCCCTCGCGCCGCACGGCCGCCTTCCTCGCCGCGCTCGCGCTCGCGGACTCGGGGAAGGTGGACGAGGCCGCGGAGAGGATCAACGCCCTCAGGCAGAAGGCGCCCGAGGAGACGGACGCTCTCTGGGCACGGGACGTCTACGGCCTGACCGAGAGGGAGCGCGCCGCGCTCGTGCGAGCGGTGGCGGCGTGGCCGCAGGATCCGCCCGCGGCGATCGCGGACCGTGCGCGGAGCCTCCTCTCCCAGGGACGCGCGGGCGAGGCCGCGATCGCGTTCCTCGCCGCGGGCGACGCGGGCCGTGGCATGCACGCGTTCGAGCAGGCCCACGCCTGGGAGGCGTGCGGGCGTTACGAGCAGGCGCTCGCTCTCCTCGAGCCGCTCGCGCGAGACGAGAGGGCGGCGACGATGGCCGGCTTCATGGCCTTCGAGCTCTCGCGGCACAAGCTCGCCGTGGAATTCTGGGATCGCATCGTGGACATGCCGGGCCAGCTCAAGGTCTACCGCGATCGCTCGCGGCGCTTCTCCCGCGATCCCTCGAAGTAGCGCTCGCGAGGGCGCGCACGCTGGCTCTCAGCAGCAGGGCTCGTGCGAGCGCGCGCCGGGAGCCGCGGGCGACGGACCGCACGGGAACAGGCCGAAGTGCCGGATCGGGGCCGTGACCTCGAAGTAGCGCCGGAGCCGAGTCTCCGAGAGCATGCGCGCGGTGTTCCGGCAAACCGGGACGGGGCGACCCGCCTCGAACTCGTGGTGGTCGTCGTAGACGAAGCGAGCCGGCGACGAGGCGAGGTTGCCCTTGTAGACCGCGACTTGCCCGTAGTCCTCGCAGCGGCGGTCGAGCGGGCTCTCGAGCTTCTGCGCGCGCACGACGAGCGAGGAGAAGACGATCGGCTCGCCGCGCACGTCCCGGCGCACGACGCGCCGCGAGACGACGCGCGGGTCGAGGAAGCCGGCGTCTTTCAGGGAGTCGAACCAGTCGTGCTCGTACTGCGCGCCGCCAAGGCACTCGGCGATCAGCTCCTCGTCTTCCGCGATCGAGCGCGGGACGCGGCGGTCGGCCGAGATATCGGTGACGTAGAGCTCTCCTCCCTCGCGGAGGACGCGCCAGATCGTGCGGTAGACCTCGTCCTTCGCGGGCGAGAGGTTCAGGACGCAGTCCGAGATCACGAGGTCGATCGAGGCGTCGTCGATCATGTCCGCCGTCTCGATGAAACCTTCGTGGAAGGCGACGTTCGGCCTCGCGTGGCCGAAGCGCTGGAGGACGAGCGGGGCGTTCCGGCGCGCGATCTCGAGCTGCTGCGCCGTCATGTCGATCCCGTGCACGAAGCCGGTCGGCCCCACGCGGTGCGCGAGGACGAAGGCGTCGACGCCCGCTCCGCTGCCGAGGTCGAGGCACGTGAGACCCGTGAGGTCGTCTTCCGGGATCGGGCAGCCGCAGCCGTAGTGCCGGGAGACGACCTCCTCGGGGAGAAGCTCGAGGACCTTGCCCCAGCGCTTCTTCGTGTCCTCGGTGCAGCAGGCTCCCTGGGAGATGTCGCTCGAGGTCTTGACGCGCCGGCCGTAGTACTCGCGCAGGAAGTCGCGCAGCTTCTCGCGCGCGTCCGTCGTCTGCAGGGAAGCCGTGCTCATGCGTCCTCCATGGATCAATCGTGTGAGAGGGCCGCGCGGAAGCCGAGGCCCTTCCCCTGGTTCCCGGGAGAGCGGCCCGAGCGGGCCGAGGCGCGGCAGGCGCTCAGTTCGTAGCGCCAGCTCCCGCCGCGGAAGACGCGGAGCGAGCCGTCCGAGGGAGGAGCGGTCTTGCCTCGCGCGTAGCGCTGGTAGGCGCGCTCGTCGAACCAGTCCTCGCACCACTCCATGACGTTCCCGGCCATGTCGACGGCCTGGCACGGAGAGACGTCGCGCGCGGCGCTCCCGACGGGAGCGGTGGACTTGCCGCCGTAGAGCGGGTGCTCCTCCGAGACGCAGCCCTCGGGCGGAGGCTCCTTGTTCCCCCACGGGAACTTCGCTCCCTCGCTCCCGCGGGCGGCCTTCTCCCACTCCGCCTCCAGGGGCAAGCGGAGGCCGGCCCACTCGCAGAAGGCGTGGGCGTCGTCCCACGTCACGTTGACGACGGGGTGGTTCTCCTTCCAGCCCCACGGAGGAGCCTTGGGCTCCTCGCGCTTCGTCGCGCGGCAGAAGGCGCGGTAGTCGCGCCACGTCGTCTCGGTCTGGGCGATCCAGTAGCCGCGCTTCATGGGGTGCTTGTGGCGCGGGCGCTCGTTGTCCTCCTCGTCGTCGCAGCCCATGACGAACTCGCCGGGAGGGACGTAGACCATGGCGATCTCGATGCCCTTCTTCGTGTCCCAGGAGTAGAGCGGCCGCTCCGCTCCGCGCGAGAGTCCCTCGGGCAAGGGCTCGTCGAACCAGCCTTGCGGACCCTCGCTCCGCGCCGGCGGCTTCTCGGAGCGCGTGCGCGCCGATCCCGTCTTGAGGAGCGGCCGGTTCTCCGCCGCGCGCACGCGCGCGCTCGGAGTGAGACGAGCGCTGGGCGTGAGGAGGCGCTTCCTGTCGCCGCCCTCGTCCTCGGCGGGCCGTTTCGCGGGAGGAGGGTCGGCGTGAGGGTTCGGCTTCGAGGGTTTTCCCTGCGGGCCACGTTGCGCCCTCGCGGGCTTCACGATCGCCGAGCGGCCGGGGACCGGGCGGGCCTTGGGCTTCTCGTCTTCCTCGGCTTCCTCCTCCGCCTCCTCTTCCTCGTCATCTTCGTCGTCTTCCTCTTCTTCCGGCTCCTCGTCTCCTTCCTCGTCTTCGGGCTCGTCGTCGTCGTCGATCTCGAAGCCCGGCGTCTCGCTCCGGGGCTCGCCCGCGATGTCGGAGGCGTCGTCGGGGTGAGAGACCCTCGAGGGAGCAGGGACGTCCTGCGTGCGCGCGCCGGGCTTACCCAGGCCGCGGGCGCAGTCCACGCAGCAGATCGTGCCGCCCTTCTCGGAGACGCGCCCCTCGATCACGTCGATGCTGTCGAGCTCGCGGCCGCAGATCCCGCACGGCCGCGGGAAGGCGATCGGGTCGTTGAGCGCCGAGCGGAGGACGGGCCCCGACCCGTCGCTCGAGGGACGGCGGCGCCGCTCGAGGCCCGAGGCCGAGCGGAGCGCGTCGAGGAAGGCGCCCGCGCTCTCGAAGCGGGCCTTCCGGTCCTTCTCGAGGCCGCGCTCGAGCACGCGGTCGAGCTCCTCGCTCACCTTGACCCCCTTCTGGCGGAGGGTCGGCGGCTTGTCCTTGACGATCTTCGTGAGGAGCTTGAGCGGCGAGACGTCGTCGAGCGGGCGCTCGCCGGCGATCAGCTCGTAGAGGATCGCGGCGACGGAGTAGAGGTCCGAGCGCGCGTCGAGCTCCTCTCCCGCGGCCTGCTCGGGCGACATGTACTTGATCGTCCCGGTGAGCATGCCGCGCTCGGAGAGCGTGCCCTCGTGCGCCGCCTCGGTGAACTTCGCGACGCCGAAGTCGAGGACGCGCGCGAAGGGCTGGCCGTTCCTCTCGTCGAGCATGATGTTCTGCGGCTTCAGGTCGCGGTGGACGATCCCCGCCGCGTGCGCGCGGTCGAGCGCGCGCAGGACCTGGTTCACGATCGTCACGGCGACCGGGACCTCGAAGCGCCCGCGATGCTCGAGCGCCTGGTCGAGCGTGACGCCCGCCGCGAGGTCCATCATGAGGTAGAGCGTCCCGTCCTCGTCCTTGCCGACGTCGCGGACCTGGACGGCGTTCTCGTGCACGAAGGCCATGGCCGCCCGCGCCTCGCGGATGAAGCGCTGCCGCTGGCGCTCGTCGAGCGCGTACTCGGGGTCGAGGATCTTGACCGCGACGTCGGCGCGGAGGTCGCGGTGAAAGGCGCGGTAGACGATCCCGTAGGCGCCGCGCCCGAGGAGCTGCTTGAGCTCGTAGCGACGGTTCACGACACGGCCGATGTAAGGATCTTCGGCGCTCACGGGCGCGTCCCGGTCTCCGCGGGGAGGGAGAGGATACGACATCCGCGGACGGCTTTCCCCTCGCGCGTCCGGATCCGGCCCTCTCGATGTAACGTAAGCGGAGCGTTCGCGGGAAAGCACGAAGTAGGGGGAGAGACCATGAAGTTCATGCTCACGTTCGCGTGGAAGGTCGGGATGAACACGAAGACCCGCGAGGAGGGGATCGCGCGCTTTCTCAAGACCGGCGGGAAGCCCGGTAAGGGAGCCAGGCTCCTCGGACGCTGGACGCGCGCCGACTTCGCCGGCGGCTTCGACCTGATCGGGGCGGACGACGTGAAGCCGCTCACGGAGTTCGCGCTCCAGTGGAACGACCTCATGGACCTCTCGATCTTCCCCGTCGCGGACGACGAGGAGCTCGGCTCGGTCTTGAAGAGCATGCCGAAGCCCTGAGCCCCAGGGCGGCTTCTCGGTGGCAAGAGACTACGAGGGGCCGCGATCCTCGCCGTGCTGGAGTGGAAGCCCGAGGTCGAGCGCTCTCGGTCGCTGGATGAGCTCGTCCTTGAGAGGAGCGAGCTCGGAGAGCGCCCACGGGACGTACGAGAAGCCGTGCTCGACCGCGCGCGGCCGGAGGCGCGGGTCCTTTCGGAAGCCGGGGCCCGCCCACGAGAGCTCGGGCGAGCCGCTCCGCTCGCTCCCGGGGAGCCAGAACGTGAGGACGTGCTCGCCCCGGCGCGAGACGCGGCAGACCGGGAGCTCGCGCGGCTCGAGAGTCGTCGTCACGAGCTCGCGCGCGGGCTCGAAGCGGAGCTCGGCTTCCTCGAAGGCGACGAGGCCGCCTCCTCCCGCGACTCTCCCGGCGATGAGAGCCCTCGCCCGCTCGAGCAGGGCGGCTTTCTCCACGTAATCCCGCGCGTCGCGGCACGAGAGACGATCGAGCACGGGAGCGGCGATGTCCAGGACGTGCTCGGCGTCCGGCGCGACCTCGCGGTCGCGGTAGAGCCGCACGGTCGCGAGGTAAGCGCGCGGAACGTGCATCTCGTCGAGGCGGAGCTCCAGGTATCCCTCTCCGCGACTCCCCGGCTCGGCCCTCAGGTAGCGAAGTCCCACGTCTCATAGAATAGAAAATGGAATGCCCGGCTTCTCGATCTACGTCACGCGAGCGATCCCCGAGAGCGGCCTCGCCCTCCTCGAGTCGGCCCCGGACGTGGAGCGCGTCGAGGTGAGCCCGCACGACCGTCCCCTCGAGAGGAGCGAGCTCGAGCGCGCGCTCGCGGAGCGCGACGGAGCGATCGTGCTCCTCACGGACACGATCGACGACGCTCTCCTCGCGAGGGCGCCGGGGCTCCGCGCGATCGCCTGCTACTCCGTCGGGACCGACAACGTGGACCTCGCGGCGGCGAAGCGGCGCGGGGTCGCGGTCACGAACACGCCGGATGTGCTCACCGACGCCACGGCGGACATGACGTGGGCCCTCCTCCTCGCGACGGCGCGGAGGGTCGCCGAGGGAGACGCTCTCGTGCGGGCGGGAAAGTTCCCGGGGTGGTCGCCCCTGTTCTTCCTGGGAGCCGACGTGAGCGGGAGCGTCCTCGGCCTGCTCGGAGCGGGGAGGATCGCGTCCGCGGTCCTCGCCCGCGCGCGAGGGTTCGGCATGCGGGTGATCTACTGCTCGCGTGCGTCGAAGCCCGCGCTCGACGGCGCGGGAGCGCGCTTCGTCTCGATGGACGCGCTTCTCCGCGAGAGCGACTTCCTGTCGATCCACGTGCCTCTCACGAAGGACACGCGCCACGCGATCGACGAGCGCGCGCTCTCTCTCATGAAGCCGACGGCGATCCTCGTGAACACGTCGCGCGGGCCGATCGTGGACGAGGCGGCGCTCGTGCGAGCGCTCTCGCAGGGGAGGATCGCGGGAGCCGGGCTCGACGTCTTCGAGGACGAGCCCAGGCTCGCTCCCGGGCTCGCGGAGCTCGGGAGCGTGGTCCTCGCTCCTCACGTGGGCAGCGCGACGCGCGCGACGCGCTCGCGCATGGCCGTCCTCGCGGCGGAGGGGTGTCTTTTCTCGCTCAGGGGAACGAAGCCCCGGAACTGGGTCGAGGGGTCGGCGTGGCCGGCTCGGCGCATGGGGTGATGCGAGCCGGACCGTGCGCACCGGCGGCATTCGAGGACGACCGGGAGCACGAGAGGTAGACCCGCACGCGCGCCCCTCCTATCATCAGCGTTCGATGCGCTCGCCCGCTTCACGCAGGGTCCTCGCCCTCGCGATCCTCCTCGCGACGGCGACGCTCGCGACCGCCGTCGTGCTCACGGTCCTCGAGAGGCAGAGGCTCGCGCGCGGCCCCGATTCGCCGGGGTTCGACGCCGGGCTCGCCTGGCTCGCGCGCCACCAGTCGGACGACGGCGGCTGGGAGCCCGACGCCGCCGCCGCCTGCTCGCACTCCGAGTGCTCGTGCGGTTGGCTTCCGCAGTCGCGCGTCACGCTCTCGAGCGAGTGCGTCCTCGCGTTCCTCGGTGCAGGACAGACTCCGAGCAGCCGCACGACGTACGTGGACCCCGTGAACGGTCGGACCTACGCGCACGGCAGAACGGTGAGACGGGGCCTCGAATTCCTCATCGCGAGCCAGAAGGAAGCCGAGGGAGAAGACGAGGCGAGGGTCCTCGACCGCGCCCTCCTCGCGCTCGCCCTCAGCGAGGCCTACGGCATCACGAACGCCGTGGCCTACCGCGCGCCGGCACAGCGAGCGCTCGACCGGCTCGAGGCGTGCCGCCATCCGGGCGGAGGCTGGTCGGCCACGGAGGGCGGCCCCGAGGACACGTTCTCGACCGCGTCCGGCGTCATGGCCATGAGGAGCGGTGAGGTCTCCGGCCTCGTCGTCCCGGGGAACGCTTGCATCGAGGCGACGCGGGCGCTCTACGAGCCTCCCTGTCGCGAGCCCGACAGCTACGCGAGCGCGCTCCGTCTCGTGAGCGCGATCTTCAGCTACAAGAAGAAGGGCTTCGCTTACATGTACGAGGACGCCGCCTCCGCCGCCCTGGACCCGCCGAGCTTGCTGAAGCCGGAGTTCGACCGTTGGAGCTGGGGAACGATCGCGCTCTTCCAGTACGACGGGCCGAGCGGCCCGGTGTGGAAGCCCTGGAACACGCGGCTCTGCGCCGCGCTCTTGCCGCTTCGATGCGAGGAGGGGTGCGCCGCGGGCTCGTGGGCGCCCGATGCGAGCCCCTCCCCGGGAGGTCGGGTCCACGCGACCGCGACCAACATCGGCACGCTCCAGATCTACTATCGCTACGCGAGCGTCTACGGGAGCGACAAGGATCGATGAGCCGGCGAAGCTCGACGGGCGATCTCGGGCGGGTCTCGCGTCCTGGAAGTCGAGGAGAGCTGCCTGACGATCGTCCCGACCCGCGAGTCGCGCGAATCCGCGCCAATCGTTATGCTCTCGCCCCAGCAGGAGAGATTCGTGCCCGGCGCCGGTCCCGCCGCGAAGACTCCCGACCTCGTGGTCCTCTGGGAGGGCACCGAGCGAAGGGAGCCTCTTCGCGCCGAGGTCTCGCTCGGACGTGAGCCCGGGAACACGCTCGTCCTCGACGACAGCTACCTCTCGCGGCGCCACTGCACGGTCATGCCCCGGGGCGAGCGCGTCTCGATCGTGGACTTGAAGTCCTACAACGGGACCTACGTGAACGGCCAGCGGATCCACGAGGAGTGCTTCCTCGCTCCCGGCGACGTCGTGCGGATCGGGCGGACGACGCTCTACATCGACTGGAACGAGCACCCGAGCGAGAGCGTCCACGTGCTCGCTCCCGACCAGCGGCCTTACCCGGGAGTCGAGCCCGTCGTGCGCGCGAAGGCACCCGTGATCGCTCCCGCTTACAAGGAGGCGACGGCCACGGCGGCTCCCCCGCCTCGCTCGAAGTCGACCGCGGCCGCGGGCGGCGACGTCCCGACCATGGGCTACACCTCGAAGGAGCGCGCCGCCCTCCGCGAGAAGAAGACGCCCGTCCCGATGCCCTCGGTCGCCGAGAGCGCGATCGCGCGCAAGAGCGGCGAGGGATCGAGCTCGGGGCCGACCAAGCCCGCCTCGACGCACTCGCGCGACCGCGAGGGGCTCAGGATCATCGCGCAGATCTCCCGCGTCCTCCCGAGCGTCGAGGACGAGACGGAGTTCACGGACTACGCGATCGGGAAGGTCCTCGAGGTCGTCCCCGCCGAGCGAGGCGTCGTCATGCGCCTCGACCCGAGCCGGAAGGGCCTCTACATGGCCTCGGTCAAGAACGCCGTTCCGGGCCGCGACGACCAGACCGCCTGGAAGCTCGGGATCTCTCACACGATCGCGCGCAAGGTGATCCGCGAGAAGGTCTCCGTGCTCGTGGACGACGCGAAGGTCGACGAGCGCTTCCGCGAGGCGAGCTCGGTCCAGGAGCTCGAGCTGCGGTCCGTCCTCTGTGTCCCGATCTGGCTCCTGGACAAGGTCTCGGGCCTCATCTACCTCGATCACCAGATGAGCGCTTACATGTTCACCGAGGCCGACCGCGAGCTCCTCGTGGCCGTCGCGAACCTCGTCGCCCTCGGGATCACGAAGGGCAAGAAGTAGCCGGCGCTCTCGCCCGGCTCAGTGGTGAGGCTTCGAGTGCCCGCCGCCGGAGTGGCTGGGCTTCGGGCGGTCGCCGAAGACGTCGAGGTCGTCCTTGTAGGTCGGCGTGTGCCCGCTCTTGGGAGCGCTCGCGTGGCCCGGCGCGCCCTCGTGCGTCTTTCCGGCGGGGCCGGTCGTCGCGCCGTCGTGCGCGAGCGAGCCGCCGTTCTTGACCGTCGAGCCCTCGTGCGTGAGCGGTCTCGCGTTCGGGCCGGTCGTCGTCCCCTCGTGCGTGAGCGCGCTGCCGTCCTTCGTCGTCGCCCCCTCGTGATTCGCCGACTTGCCGCTCGGACCCGTGGTCGTCCCGTCGTGGTTGACGGTGTTGCCGTCCTTCGTCGTCGAGCCCTCGTGCGTCGTCGTGTTCCCGTTCGGACCCGTCGTGCTCCCCTCGTGAGTGACCGTGTTCCCTTCCTTCGTCGTCGAGCCCTCGTGCGTCGTCGTGTTCCCGTTCGGCCCGGTCACGGAGCCGGAGCCCGTGACGGTGTTCCCGTCCTTCGTGGCGGTGCCTTCTCCCGTCGCCGTCTTCCCGTTCGGGCCGGTCACGGAGCCGGAGCCCGTGACGGTGTTGCCGTCCTTCGTCGCGGTCCCTTCGCCCGTCGCGGTCTTGCCGTTCGGACCGGTCACGGAGCCGGACCCCGTGACGGTGTTGCCGTCCTTCGTCGCGGTCCCTTCGCCCGTCGCGGTCTTGCCGTTCGGACCGGTCACGGAGCCGGACCCCGTGACGGTGTTGCCGTCCTTCGT
>JACQDU010000632.1 GCA_016200955.1 bacterium | reverse complement strand
TCGTGGACTTGACCTCGACGACGCCGTCGCCCACCTCGAGGATCGACACGTCGAACGTGCCGCCGCCGAGGTCGTAGACGAGGATCCGCTCGTCCTTCTTCTTGTCGAGGCCGTAAGCGAGCGCCGCGGCCGTCGGCTCGTTGATGATCCGCCTCACCTTGAGGCCCGCGATCTCGCCCGCTTCCTTCGTCGCGTTTCGCTGCGCGTCGTTGAAGTAAGCCGGGACGGTGATGACCGCGTCGGTGATCTTCTCGCCCAGGTAGTCCTCGGCGTACTGCTTCATGTAAGCCAGGATCATGGCGGAGATCTCGGGGGGCGCGTACTGCTTCGCCCGGACCTCGACCTTCACGAGCTCATCTTCGCGGCCGACGATCTTGTAGGGGACGAGCTTCTCCTCGCGGGAGACCTCGCTGTGGCGCCGGCCCATGAAGCGCTTGATCGAGTAGATCGTGTTCTCGGGGTTCGTCACGGCCTGGTTCTTGGCCCGCTGGCCCACGAGCCGCTCGCCGCCCTCGGTGAAGGCGACGACCGAGGGGGTCGTCCGCGAACCGGTCGGGTTCGTGATGACCTTGACTTCCTTGCCTTCCATGATGGCGACGACGGAGTTCGTCGTGCCGAGGTCGATTCCGACGATCTTCGCCATGTGCATGACTCCTCGACCCCGGGGAACTCCGCGGTCAGGCCTGGTCGGAGCAAGCTCGATGCCGGAAGCGAGGGGCCGCGTAACGCCCTGCGCTCCATGGACTCGGAAGAGGGACGCGGACTCTTCCCCGCCATAAAGGCAGGCCGGGGGCGCGGGCCCTGCCGTGCTGGCGGACGGGACAGTGCTCCGGGAGGACGCGCGCGGGTCCGCGGACTCGCTGGGCCCTCCTCACCCCGATAAGATAGGACGCTTGGCGAACGAGCCGCGAGAGCCCGAGAAGAAGGCCCCTCCTCCGCCCGAGCACCAGGCGGAGCGAGCGTTCCGGCAGATGCCGACGCTCAACGAGCCGTCCTCGCTCGATGCGCTCGCGCAGAGCGACGCCTCGTCCGCGGCCGTCCAGCCCAGGATCCCGAACTTCGCCGAGTCGGACGAGACCGTGATCCAGGAGCCTCCGCGGGCCGAGGAGGCCGGCGCCACCCTCGTGGACTCGGGCTCGTCGAAGGGCGGCCCCTCGTCGACGGTCGTCGACCGCCCGAGGGACTCCACCCGGGGCGCTCCCAGCACCGCGCGCCCTCTCCCCGAGAGGATCGGAGGCTGCCGGATCAGGAGCGAGATCGCGCGAGGCGGCATGGGAGTCGTCTACCGCGCTTACGACGAGAAGCTCGGCCGCACCGTCGCTCTCAAGGCCATGCTCGGGGAAGCGCTCGCCGCGCCGACGGCCGTTGAGCGCTTCCTGAGAGAAGCGCGGGCGGCGGCCCAGCTCCGCCACCCGAACATCGTCTCGGTCTACGAGGTCGGCCAGCACGAGGGGATCTCCTACTTCACGATGGACCTGGTCGAGGGACGCCCTCTCTCGAAGGTGATCGCGGAGGACAGGCCGTCCGCGGAGAAGTCGGTCCGGCTCTGCGCGAAGATCGCGCGTGCCCTCGAGCTCGCCCACTCGAAGGCGATCGTCCACAGGGACGTGAAGCCCTCGAACATCCTCGTGGACGCCCGGGGAGAGCCCTACCTCACGGACTTCGGCCTCGCGCGGATCGACGACCCCGAGGAGGCGCGGCTCACGAAGTCGGGAGCGATCCTCGGGACGCCCGCTTACATGCCGCCCGAGCAGGCGCTCGGGCGCCGCGACGCCGTGGGAGCCTGGAGCGACACTTACTCGCTCGGCGCGACGCTCTACGAGCTCCTCACCTTGAGACCGCCCTTCCTCGGGGCATCGAACCTCCAGACCGTGAAGCAGGTCCTGGAAGCCGACCCGATCCCGCCGCGCCAGCTCGACCCGCGCGTGCCCCAGGACGTGGAGACGATCTGCCTCAAGGCCCTCCAGAAGGAGCCCGCGAAGCGTTACGTGAGCGCGCTCTCGCTGGCGGAGGACCTCGAGCACTTCCTCTCGGGAGAGCCGATAGCCGCGCGGCCGGCGACGCTCCTCGAGCGCGGCGTCAAGGCCGCGCGCCGCCACCCGGTCGTCTCCCTCCTCACGCTCTCGATCGCGGGCCTCACGCTCGCCGCGACGGGAGCGCTCTTCGCGCTCGACGTCCGCGAGCGCGAGGCCGCGCGCGCGACCGACCTGCGAAAGACGGCCTCCGCGTTCTGGCTCCTCGAGCGCGAGCGCGGCCGTCTCCGGAAGGCGCCGCTCCGCCTCGTCGCGCAGGACAAGGACCTCCGCCAGATCCGCGACTCCCTCGGAGGTCCGGCGGAGACCTCGCGGGCGAACCTCGGGATCGTCGTCGACAACTACGTCGCGCACGTCTCGAGCGTCAGCTTCTTCGCAGTCGTCCGCGACATCGCCGACGACGCCCATGTCGGGGCGAAGATCCGGGTCATGGGCTCCTACTCCCGAGAAGCCGGCATCGCCGCGGCGCTCGAGCGCGACCTCCCACGGATCGTGGACCTCGGAGCCGTGCTCGAGAAGCACGTCCAGCTCGAGCAGACGACGGTCCGCCTCGACGACCGCCTCTACAGCCTCGTCGTGAGCGAGTGGTACAGCCCCGACGATCCCAAGGAGCGCGAGAAGTGGGGAGACGTCGCGCAGCTCGCGCTCGTCCTCGGCTATGCCCTCGACGACGCCTGGGCCGCCGAGATGGCGAGGATGGCTCGCCTCGACTCGGAGGGCACTGCGAGCGCCGTGCTCGTCGTGCAGCCGCACGAGAAGCTCGCGCAGCCGCGGATCGTCGCCTCGACCTCGAAGCGACCTCCCTCTCCCGAGGCGGCGGAGCGCGCCCTCGAGAGCGTGCTCGAAGCACGCGAGAGGGGCGCGGTGCCGGGCGCGCGGTCGCCCGACTTCGACGAGGAGGTCGTGCTCGAGCAGGACATCGAGGGCACGCGTTACGCGACGCTGGCGCGGCCCTGGTCGCAGCGCGCCGCTCCGAGGACGGCGGCGCTCTACCTGCGCGCCGTCCCCGGGACGGAGCTCAGGCTGCGAGCGGCTTCCTCGGTCCTCTTGCCGCTCGGGAGCGCGACGACCCTCGGCGCCTTCGCGCTCCTGCTCCTGCTCGTGAGGCGACGGCGCATCGAGACCGCTCTCGAGCGGGAGGCCGCCCGCCGGCTCGCGAAGTCGACGGGTCTCCGCTCGGCGCAGAGCTAGATAAGCTACAACACTCGCGACCGGCGGGGAGGAACATGCGGGGCGGAAGGCTACGAAGCGCGCGAGCGCGTGTCAAGCAAGACCGCCGACGCTGATAGGATTCAACATCGAACGAATGAAGGGTGAGCGATCCCATGGGCACGCACCACGAAGGCTCGGCCGAGGAGGTCCGGGCCCTGAACGCTTACATCGCCCTCGTGCGCTCGTCCGAGTCCGTGACCGCGAGGACGAGCGGGCCCATGGCCGATCACGACCTCACGGTGAGCCAGTTCGGAGCGCTCGAGGCGCTCCACCATCTCGGCCCGCTCTGCCAGCGCGACCTCGCGGAGAAGCTCCTCAGGACCGGCGGGAACATGACCATGGTCGTGGACAACCTGGAGAAGCGTGGCCTCGTCGTGAGGAAGCGGGGCAAGGACGACCGGCGCTTCGTGGCCGTCCACCTGAGCGGAGAAGGGCGGGCGCTCGTCCGCAAGGTCTTCCCGAAGGTGCTCGCCTCGATCGTCCGGGAGCTCGGAGCGCTCACCGCGAGGGAGCAAGAGGAGCTCCGCCGGCTCTGCCGGAAGCTCGGCCTCCGGGGCTCCTGACGGCTCTCCTTCCGGGAATATACTTCAACGTTGAATCGTTCAGGAAGTAGCCGTCGGGGAAGACAGAGGAGGACGCATGAGCAGGAGAGAGACGCCCACGATCGCCGTTCGCCGGTCGAGCGAGCGAGGGCACTTCGACATGGGCTGGCTGGACACGCG
This sequence comes from bacterium, assembly GCA_016200955.1. Lineage (GTDB taxonomy): Bacteria > Planctomycetota > J058 > J058 > JACQDU01 > JACQDU01. The sequence goes on along the minus strand of JACQDU010000632.1, from coordinate 1,637 downwards.
CCACACATTCTCGTTCGGCGACTACCACGACCCCGACCACATGGGCTTCCGCGCGCTGCGCGTGATCAACGAGGACCGGATCGCCCCCGGCGGCGGATTCGGAACGCACCCTCACAGGGACATGGAGATCCTGACCTACGTGACCGAGGGCGCCCTCGAGCACAAGGACAGCATGGGCACCGGATCGACCATTCGCCCCGGCGAGGTCCAGCGCATGAGCGCCGGCACCGGCGTCTTCCACAGCGAGCACAACGCCTCGAAGAAGGACCCCGTGCGCTTGCTGCAGATCTGGATCCTGCCCGAGACCCGAGGGCTCGAGCCGAGCTACGAGCAGCGGATGTTCCCGGCCGACGAGAAGCGCGGGAAGTGGCGGCTCGTCGCCTCGCGTGACGGCCGGGAGGGCTCCGTGCGCATCCACCAGGACGTGAGCCTCTACGCGACTCTCCTCTCGAAGGGCGAGAGGCTCTCCCACGCCTTCTCTCGCGGACGCTCCGCGTGGCTCCAGGTCGTGCGGGGCGGCGTGACGATCGAGGGGAACGAGCTCTCCGCGGGCGACGGGCTCGCGCTGAGCGACGGATCCGGCCTCGCTCTCGAGGCGACCTCCGACGCCGAGCTGCTCCTCTTCGACCTCGCCTGATCCTCTCGACGGGATTTCTCGCGGCAAGGAATCTACGCGCCCGCGACGTCGTTCTCTGAGCGCCGCAACGGGGACGTCTCCGGGAAACCACGGCTCGCCCAGGCGAGCGGCAGCGAGCCGCGGTGAAATCACCGGCCTCGGCTTCCGCCCGAACCAAATGCCACGCCTTGGGGCGTGGCGGACCCGATCGAGGCGTTTTGGCTCATGGACCCCGATCGCCGTGAGCTCGAGGAGTACGTCCTGACCGAGGGCAAGTTCCGCCTCGTCTCGAAGCTCGCAGGTCCCGCGGCGTTCCAGCCGAGGAGCTTTCCCGGCCTCACGCTCGAGCTCCGAGAGATCTGGGCGGAGTAGCGCGACCGCTCGCCTCGCGGAGATCACCCGTGGTAAACGCGAGAAGCCACGATCTTCCCCTGCTGGACCTCGAGAACCTCGGCGACGACCATGTCCGCGTCGCCGGGAGCTCTTCTCACGTACTCCATGAAGACGCGCGAGTCATCGCTCGTGAGAGCGATCTCCTCGTAGCGCAAGCCCGGGAGCCGATCGAACGAGTCCTGCCACCAGTCCCTGAGAGCTCTCTTGCCGCGCACCTCGCCCTTCGTCTCCGGCCGCTTCACGCGGAGCTTCGGGCTCGTGTGCACGGCGTCCTCGGAGTAGAGCGCGAGCAAGCGATCGAGGTCGCGGGCGTTCCAGGCGGCGAGCCAGGCCCGGGCGATCTCGCGGTTCTTCTCTCCCGACATCCTTCGTCTCTCAGTCGCCCGGCATGAGCTTCATCTGGCTGATCCGCGCCTTCGCGTAGCTCGAGACCGCGGCGACGATCGCGCGGATCGGCTTCCCGTGAGGCTCCTTCACGAAGGCGAGGAAGAACACGAGGCACCCGACGCGCGAGATCGACGTCGCGAGGAAGATCTGCTGCCGCGGGTCGAGCGCGATCCCGAGGAGCGAGACCGAGTCGGGCAAGCTCCCCGCGATCCTCCCCGAGAGGACGGACGAGACGGCCATG
>JACQDU010000103.1 GCA_016200955.1 bacterium | reverse complement strand
CGCGAAGCTCGCCGAGGAGCGGAAGGGCCTCTTCACCGACGTGAGGAACCCGAAGACGAGGATCATCGACAAGAAGTGCACCGACCCGGACCGCGTGGCCGCGATCGACAAGGAGGCCGGCGAGCTCAAGGCGGACGAAGCCCAGGCGAAGGCCGACCTCGAGAAGCTCGACGCCGAGTCTCCTCCCGACACGGGCGACGGCGCCGAGCAGCCCGACGCTCCGAAGACGCAGGGAGTCGCGTGGGGCACGAGCTACGCGGGCTCGCTCGACGTGGCGAAGTCGAACGGGAAGCTCGTGCTCGCGGACTTCAGCGGGAGCGACTGGTCTCCGGGCTGCAAGAGGCTCCAGACGGAGGTCTTCGGCACCAAGGAATTCGGGGACTGGGCGACGAAGAACGTCGTCCTGCTCCAGGTCGACTTCCCCAAGCGCGCGCAGCAGTCCGACGACTTGAGGAAGCAGAACGAGCAGCTCAAGCAGACCTTCGGCATAAGCGGCGTCCCGACCGTCCTGTTCCTGGACGGCGAGGGGAACAAGATCGGCCAGGTCACCTACGGTGGAGACGGCGTCTCCGCGTGGATCGCCAGCGCTCAGTCGGTCGTCGACTCCAAGGGGAAGAAGTAGGCTCGCCGGTCCGGGCATGACCTCCGCGCAGATCGTCCTCGCCGCGCTCTCGGTCTCGCTCCAGGTCGCGGTGGCCGCGCTCGCGATCGTCCTGCCGGTCGGGACGGCGCTCGCGTTCGCTCTCGCGCGCGGCGGGAAGTTCCGGACGCTGCTCGACGCGCTCGTGACGCTGCCTCTCGTGCTCCCGCCGGTCGCGATCGGCGTTCTGATCCTGAGCGCGTTCGGAAGGAACGGCCTGGGGGAGCCGCTCGCGCGGGGTGGGATCGCGCTCGTCGGGACCTGGCGAGGAGCGGCGGTCGCCTCGGCCGTCGTGGCGCTCCCGGTGTTCGTGCGCGTCGCGCGCGCGGCCCTCGAGGGAGTCGACCCGAGGCTCGAGCAGGTCGCGGCCACGCTCGGCGCCTCGCCCGCGAGGGTCGCGCTCACCGTGACGCTCCCGCTCGCGGCGAGAGGGATGCTCGCCGCGGCGACGCTCGCCTTCGCGCGGGCGCTGGGAGAGTTCGGAGCGACGATCCTCGTCGCGGGGAGCGTCGTGGGAGAGACGCAGACGCTCCCTCTCGCGATCTTCGAGGCCTACGAGAGAGGCGACTCCTCGCTCGCGCTGGCGCTGTGCCTCGTCTCGGGCGCCGTGGCGCTCGCGCTGGCGGTCGTGGCGGCGCGCCTCGAGCCGGCCCGCGCGTGAGCACGCTCGCGCTCTCGCTCTCGGTCGCGAGGAGCACGACCTTCCGGCTCGAGCTCGAGCTCGAGGTCGAGGAAGGGGTAACGGTCCTCTTCGGGCCCTCGGGCTCGGGGAAGTCCACCGTGCTCTCGTGCGTGGCCGGGCTCCTGCGCCCCGAGCGCGGGCGCGTCTCTCTCTCGGGCAGGAAGCTCTTCGACGACTCCGAGGAGATCAGCGTGCCGCCGCATCTCCGCGGGATCGCGCTCGTCTCCCAGGAAGGGCTCCTCTTCCCTCACCTCTCGGTCCTCTCGAACCTGCGCTACGGCGCCTCGCGCGCGCTCGCGAAGGCGGGGAAGCTGGGAGAGGACGAGGTCGTCTCCGCGCTCGAGCTCGAGCCCTTCCTCGAGCGGCGCCCGCGCGAGCTCTCGGGCGGAGAGCGCCAGCGCGTGGCTTTGGGGCGAGCGCTCCTCTCGGGCCCCGACGCGCTCCTCCTCGACGAGCCGCTCGCCGCGCTCGACCGCGAGAGGCGCGCGCGGATCGTCCCTTACCTCGAGCGAGTCCGCGCGCGGGCGAAGGTCCCGATCCTCTACGTCACGCACGCTCTCGACGAGGCCCTCGCCCTCGGCGAGCGCGCGTGCGTCCTCTGCGAGGGGAAGAAGGTCGCGGAAGGGAGCCCGATCGAGGTCTTCGGCGCTCCGAGGAGCGAGCTCCTCGCGCGGCTCTCGG
>JACQDU010000067.1 GCA_016200955.1 bacterium | reverse complement strand
GACGACGACCTTGAGCTGCGCTCTCTGGTCCTTGAGCGTGAAGTAGAGGTGGCCGCCCCGAGCACGGCGAGCGTTCGAGACCTCTCCCTCGACGAGGATCGCGCAGCGGAAGTGCCCTTCGAGGAGATCGCGCACGCGCGCGACGACCTCTCCCACCGAGAGCGGGATCTCTCCCGTGCCGGGCTCGCCCGGAGGAGGCGCGGGCTCGCTCCTCGCGACGCCGCGCTCTCGCTCGGCGATCCGGCGCGGAACGAGGTCGAAGGCGGCGCTCGCCCCGGGCTCGCTCGCTCGTGGGGAGACGACGGGCGCGGGAGGAGGAGCCGGCTCGTCTTCTGCCGCTGGGGGGTTGCACCCCCCCCGGCCCCCCGCCGGGCTGGGCTCGGGGAGCCGCTCGCGGCGCGTGATCACGACCGTGCCCGCGGCAATGCGAGAGCGTCTTGCGGGCGAGGCTCGGGGAGCGGGTCGTCCAGCTTGATCTCGACGCGCTCGACCGAGCGCGCGCGCCCCGTGCGCTCGACCGTGAAGATCGCTCCCGACGCTCGCGGATCTCCCTCGGCGACGTCGAAGGGAGCGGGAACTCCCGTGAGCATCTTCTTGAGCACCCGGTCGGTCCGGCGGCCGATCACGGAGTCCCACGGGCCGCACATGCCGACGTCGGTCTGGTACGCCGTCCCTCCGGGGAGCACGCGGCCGTCGGCCGTCGCGACGTGAGTGTGGCTCCCGTAGACGACGCTCGCGCGCCCGTCGAGATACCAGCCGAGCGCTTGCTTCTCCGAGGTCGCCTCGGCGTGGAAGTCCACGACGAGGACCTGCGTCCGGCCCTTGCACTTCGCGAGCGCCTCGTCCGCCGCCTTGAACGGGCAGCTCGCTTGCCCGTCGTTCAGGAAGACGCGGCCGATCAGGTTCAGGACGCCGATCTCGACCTGGTCGAGCTGGAAGAACGTGAGACCGCGCCCCGGGAACTCTGAGGGGTAGTTCGCCGGCCGAACGATCTTCGGGCTCCCCTCGAGGACGGGGAAGATCGCGTTCTTCCGCCCGATGTGGTCCCCGGTCGTGAGCACGTCCGCTCCCGCAGCGAGGAGGCGGTCCATGAGAGCGGGCGTCACGCCCGAGCCGTCGGCCACGTTCTCGGCGTTCACGATCACCGCGTCGATCGCGTTCGCCTCGCGGAACGCTCGCAGGTGCTTCTCGAGCACGCGCCGCCCGGGCGCGCCCACCACGTCCCCGAACGCTGCTATGCGGATGAGATCGGAACCGGACACGCGGGCATCCTAGCACGCGCGGGAGACACTCCCTCTCGCGGGAATCCTCCCTCCCCCGACGGGGGAGGGTCGGGGAGGGGGACGCAGGAGCGCGCGTGCGACATCGCGCGCTCTCGCGAGCATCGGTAAGCTCTCCTCCCATGAGGCCCATCTTCGCGGATCCCCGGTACGCGGAGCTCGCCCTTTCTCTCGGCAAGTCGTACGCGGAGGCGGAGCCTTTCCCTCACGTCGTGATCGAGGACTTCTTGCCGGGAGATGTCCTCGAGCAGGTCCTCCTCGAGTTCCCGCGGCCGGACCAGCTCGACTGGCACAAGTTCGACGCGAAGCACGAGAAGAAGCTCGCGACCGAGGACGCGACGCAGATCCCGCCGTTCGCGCGCGAGCTCCTCCAGGAGTTCAACGCGCAGGCGTGCCTCCGGTTCCTCGAGAAGCTCACCGGGATCGAGAACCTGATCCCCGACCCTCACTTCGAGGGAGGCGGGCTCCACCAGATCGTGCCGGGAGGCTTCCTGGGAGTGCACGCGGACTTCAATTACCACCCGACCTACAAGCTCGACCGGAGGATCAACCTCCTCCTCTACATCAACAAGGGCTGGAAGGACGAGTGGAACGGGCACCTCGAGCTCTGGGATCGGACCATGTCCCGCTGCGTGAAGAAGCTCGCACCCGTCTTCAACCGCTGCGTGATCTTCTCGACGACGGATGACGCCTACCACGGGCACCCGGAGAAGCTCCTCTGCCCGGAGGGCACGACGCGGAAGTCCCTCGCTCTCTACTACTACACGAGAGGCCGCCCGGGAGACGAAGGCTTCGTGACTCACAGCACCCTCTTCAGGAGACGCCCCAAGGATGCGCGCACCTTCCTCGGCCGCGCGATCAACGGCTTCCGTTACTTCGTCGCTCGCGTCTTCCGGAAGCTCGCTTACTGGACGGAGCCCGACCGGACGGCCTGACGCGGCACCCCCTCCACGCTTGCCCGCAGCGCAGGCCCGTGGCGAGAGGCGACGCGGCACGAAGTGACGCGGCGCGGCTCGCCCCGTGGCCGAGCAGGGGGGAATGCGGGGGGCGCAGCCCCCCGCAAATGGTGAAACCAAGTAAACTGATCCCATGCAGCCAGGACTCGGAACGCGCTGCCGGAGAGGGCTCCTCGCGCTCGGGGGAGCGGCCCTCGCGCTCGGAGTCGCGCGGGCGGGAGACCCGCCCGGAAGCGAGACCGTCGCGCAAGCGCGAGAGGCGTTCGCGCGCGCTCACGGCGCTTACCTCGAGTGGGGAAAGGACGAGCCCCAGGATTCGGCGCTCAGGCGAGACGCGCGGGAGCAGCCGGCGAACGCGCAGGACGTGGTCGCCTTCCCCGACCGCGTGCCGGCGGGCATGGCGGCCGACGCCGCGGCCCAGGAAGCGCTTCTCTCCGCCGACACATGGATCGGCGAGAGGCTCGAGGCGATCCAGGCGCGCGCGCACGCCGTCTCGACGGGAGAGGAAGACGCGCCGATCACGACGGCCTCGACTTCCCCGGGCCCGGCGCCCGAGCGCGTGGACGCGGTCCTCGATGTCCGGGCCCTCGTGAGGACGCCGGCGGACTTCCCGGCGCCTTCCTGCGGGCTCCGGCGCTACGACCCCTCGGGCGGGCTCGATTCGCTCGTCGAGATGCGCGGGAGGCCGCGCACGATCGACCAGGAGAGGCTCGCGGGGACGCTCGGCGAGGTCGTGAAGGAGGACGAGGGGAGCTTCGTCGAGCAGCTCGACGGCACTCTCGTGGTCCACGCGAGCCCGCAGGGCGTCGCTCGCGCGAAGGCCTTGCTCGCCGTGCTGAGAGAGAGCGTCTCCACGAGGATCGGGCTCGACGTCCGGTCTTACAGGATGACCCGCGAGCTCTTCCTCGAGCTCTCGGCCTCCCCTTCGGGCTTCGCCCTCTCGCCCGAAGCGGAGAAGCTCCTCGAGAAGGAGGCGAAGGAAGGGAAGCGGGCGTCTCTCCTCGCGGGGCAGACGACGGTCGCGCAGGACGGGCAGATCGTCCACGTCTTCCAGGGAGAATCGCGCGCGTATCTCTCGGGCTTCGAGGTCAACCAGAGCGGGCTCACTCCCGTCGTCGACCCGTCCTTCTCGAAGCTCACGACGGGATTCGTCGCGGAGCTCAGGCCCTCTCTCGATCCTTCACGGAAGAACGTCCAGGTGGACGTGGCGCTCGTCCTCTCCGAGCCCGTGACTCCCTGCGAGAAGCAGAAGGTCCAGGGAGTCGAGCTCGAGCTGCCCGAGCTCCGGCTCGCGCGGACATCGACGACGGTCGTCTTGCCGCTCGGAGCGTCGGCGCTCGTCTCGGGGACGTTCGCGCCGTCTCGGGAAGCGAAGGACGAGCTCGACCTCCCGCTCGCCTCGGTCGTCTTCCTGAAGCCGACGCTCTGCTCCTCGACCGAGGCCGCTCCTCCCGCGAGCGACGGTTACGGGACGCCGGTCCCGCGCGCGACGCCGCCCGAGAAGCCGCCGCAGGCGCCCGCCGATCTCCCCGAGAGCGCGAGGGCGGAGCTCAAGCGCCTCTCGGCTCTCACGAAGAAGCTCGAGGCGGACCGCGCGAAGGTGCGGGCGGCTCGCATCTATCGCTTCCTGGTCCTCGACGTGCGAGACCTGATCGACGGGCGCCACGACCGCGCCGCGCCCGCGCTCGGGCTCCCGGGAGTCGGGATCCGCCGCGCGGGATACCGGCCGCTCTCGGTGAGGAACCCGATCGTCGTCCGTCCCGGCCAGGGAGGCTTCGCCGCGCCGCCGCCCACCGACGCGCCGGAGGAGCCCGACCACGGCGAAGGCGCGATCACCGAGGACAAGCTCGAGCTCCTCGTGCGGAGCATGACGGGCGGCGACGACGCCTGGCGAGATCCCGCCTCCTACGGCTACCAGAGCGGGACGCTCCTCGTGCGGCAGACGCCGGGCATGCTCGCCCGGCTCGCGGACGTCCTCGCGGCTCTCAGGAAAAACCAGTCGCGCCACGTGAGGCTCGAGGCCGGGCTCTACCGGCTCGACCCGGCCCTCCTCTCGGAGATCGACCTGGACCGCGCCGCCGCCGGGACGAGCGGAGGCAGCATTCCCGCGAGCGCTCTCGCCCGGATCGACGAGGCGGAGAAGAAGGGAGGAGAGCGCGCCGTGTGGCTGGGCGGCGGATTCCTCGTGGCCCGCTCGGGCGAGCGCGTCTACCTCCACCAGGGCCGCGAGCGCGCTTATCTCTCCGGCTTCGAGACGAGCTCGGGCGGCTCGGGCGCGGTCGTCGAGAAGGTCGTGGACCCCGCGGTCGCGATCCTGCGCACCGGGATCACGTTCGACGCCCGCGCGACCTGGGACGACGAGGCTTGGCCCCGTCTCACCGTCGAGGCGAGCGTCGCTCGCGCGAGGCTGCGCGAGCTCGGGCGAGACGAGACCCAGAACGGCGCCGTCTCGACGCCTTCTCTCGACATGGATGCCGCGACCGGGAGCGGCGCTCTCTCGGAATGGGCCGGGCTTCTCCTCCTCGGGACCCGTGCGGACGAGAAGAAGGGCCAGAAAGCCCTCGCCGTCGTCGTCCGGGCGCGGGTGTTCTGACGGCGCCAGCCGCTCGGTCTTGCAGCGCGCTGGCCCGCGGTCTCCTCGCGCGGCGGAGCTGAGCGCGCTCGGCCCCCTTGAATTGGCCGCTTGCGCCCGCTAGGGTCCACCGCGGGGGAAGATCGGACGAGCGCAGCCGAGCCGAGGGGGCTTCCATGCGACTCCTCACGAGAGTGACCGGCAGGGGGTCCATCGCGGTCGTCGTAGCGGCCGGCGTCGTTGCGGCCCTGTCCAGCCATGACCCATCGCCCCCCCCTTTGTGCGTTGACGCACGCACGAAGATCGCCGCGCGCACGGGCTCTCAGGCTTGCGGCGTCGAAGGCGATCGTTCTCACGACGGCTCGCGGCGGTTCGCGGAGCTAGATCTCCGAGCCACTGGCAAAGAGACCCACGCGCCGGTCGGGCGGGCCGCGACGATCGGTGGGTCTCCGGGCGGCGGGCCGTCGATCGGCGACCACGTGTTCGGGTTCGACTTCCTGGGCAACTTCGTGGACATGACGATCACGTCCACGAGCGACCTGTTCACGGTGGCCTCGCCGGGACCGCCGCTCACGCCCGGCTTCGGCGGCGCGTTCCTGGCGCCCGTCGGTGGGCGCGGAACGCTCGCCTTCTTCGATCCGGCACGGACGAGCGGGACTCCCGTCTCCGTCGATCTGAGCGCCGAGCTCTCGTTCGTGCCGAGCGGGTCCCTGGGCTTTCCGCTGCGCACGAAGACGTTCTTCACAGACTCGAACGGCGAGGTCAGCTTCTCGTTCTTCGGAGTCTCGCCGTCCGCCGGACCGGGCGCCGCGACCGCGACGGTGACCGCCGCGTTCCTCGGTCCCGACCCGATCCCGGTCGGCGGAACGGTCTTCACGGTCACGAAGCCGACGTTCACGTTCGCCCCGTCGCCGCCCGCCATGATCACGACCTCGAGCTTCGTGAGCTTCAGCGACGTCACGACTCCGCCAGGGTTCGAATTCCTGGTCAACTGGTCGGTCGTCAAGGTTCCGAGAGCTCCCTTCACGTTGACGCGGCCGCTCGAGCCGTTCAGCAACGGGGTCGTCACGATGCAGTTCGGCGATCTCGGGACCTACGACATCACCGCGCACATAGCGGGGACCGACCCGGCGCTCTTCGGCAAGACGGTGAGGATCATGGTCGGCGGCACGATCGCTTTCGTGCTCGAGGACCTCGAGAGCGGGATCGACATCGACACCGTGAGCTTCTCGCTGAACGGGCACCCGATCTTCCCCGAGCCGGCGGGAGCGAGCCGGGTCACCGTCTCGAAGAGCGGCCCGGACGCCCACCCGACGCGGCGCGTGGAGTTCAGCTTCGCGCCCGATGCGTCGGAGCTCCTGGACCCGGGGCTCGACAACGTCCTAGCCGTCAAGGCGAAGGACATCGCCGGGAATACGCTCGCGCACGAGAACACGACGCTCCTCTACAACTTCGGCGGGCCCACGCCCGTGCCGACGACTTCCACGGGAGGTGGCCATTG
>JACQDU010000639.1 GCA_016200955.1 bacterium | reverse complement strand
GTCCTCGAGGTCCGGCTCGACTGCCGTCGCGCCCGGAAGGGTCGCGCCGCTGCCGTTGGCGACGTAGCGCACGTGCACGCCATCGGCGCGGCGGATGAGGTTGGAGACGTGGACCGCGCGCTGCGCCTCGGAGAGGCGCTCGGAGGAGACGACCGCGCGCGCGTCCTCGGGTGGATCTCGCAGATCCGCGATCGGACCGGGGCTCGCCCCGGGGAAGCATCCCGATGAGACGCGCCGCCGTCCTCCTAGCGACGATCGCCCTCATCGCGAGCGCGCGCGAGGCCGAGCCGTCGGCTTACACGATCGGCGAGCCGGGGAGCGGCGACGTCCGGCTCACTTACACGGGAGCCTACGCGCGCGGCTTCTTCGACCAGCGAGGCCGTGTCCGGTCCGTCCCGCGGCGCGGACAGTACTTCGACGGCACGCTCTCGCTCGGAGGGGACGTGGCGGTCCACGAGCGCGTGGACCTCCAGGCGGCGCTCGCAGGCGCGGTGCTCGAGTTCCACGACGAGCTCCGGGCGGACCGGGACACGACGATCGACCTGGACAGCATGCTCCTCGGAGCCAAGGCCCTGCTCCTGAAGACGGACCGCTCCGCGCTCGCGCTCGAGGTCGAGCTCTCGGTGCCCGTGAGCACGCAGCCGCGCAACCTCTACGGGAGCTCCTCGATCGACACGACGCTCAAGGTCGTGGGGACGATCGAGCTCGCGCCGCGCCTCTTGCTCACCGGATACGCGGCGCTCACGATGCGGACGAGGGGCTCGGCCGACCTCGGCGGTCTCGGCCTCGACCTCTCGTTCCGGCCGGCGGACGCAATCTCGCTCTACGCGCTCGCCGACTTCTCGACGCCGCTCGACCGCGGCGACGGGAAGACCCGGTTCGGCCCCGTCCTCCGCGAGCACCGCCCCACGGCGCTCACGCTCGGAGGAGGAGCGCAGCTCTCGCTCGGAAACGGCTTCTACCTCGACCTCGCGGCGTATCAGGTCGCCTGGGGGAAGAACACGCTCATCCGCACGACGTGGTCGCTCGGGCTCACGTTTCTCTTCTGAGAGACGAGAGGAGAGCTACTTCTGGCGCCCCCGCAGCTCCGCGAGGGCCTGCTCGAGCGTGACGCCTCTCGTGCCCGCGAGAGCGAGCGCGTGGTAGAGCACGTCGGCGAGCTCCCACACGACCTCGCGCTCGTCCTTCTCGCGCACGGCCTCGATGAGCTCCTGCGCTTCCTCGAGGACCTTCTCGGCGGCGAGGCCCCTTTCGTGGAGGAGCCGCGACGTGTAGCTCGACGCGTCGGGCGAGGAGCGGCGCTTGGCGATCTGCGCCGCGATCTCGGCGAGCGGGTCGTCCTTCTCGTCGAGGAAGCACGAGCGCACGCCCGCGTGGCACGCGGGGCCGGTCTGGTCGACGACGAACAGGAGAGAGTCCCTGTCGCAGTCGAAGCGCGCTCGCAGGAGGCGCTGGGTGTGGCCGCTCGTCGCGCCCTTCTCCCAGAGCTCGTTGCGCGTGCGCGACCAGTAGACCCCGCGCCGCGTCCTGAGAGCCCGCTCGAGCGACTCCCTGCTCGAGAAGGCGAGCATGAGGAGCTTCCCCGCCTCGTCCTTCACGGCCGTCGGGACGAGGCCCTCTTGCTTCTCCCAGTCGAGCGAGAGGACGAAGGCGCGCTCGAGGTCGATCTTCTCCTTGTAGAGAGCCATGCCGAGGACGGGCCGCGCTCCCATGCGCACGACGGAGACGACCTCCTCGTCGGTCGAGATCCCGCCGGCGACGTAGAGCTCTCCCGGGAATGCCTCGCGTACCTTCCTCGAGCGCTCGAGGTCGTGGCCTCCCATGAGGCCTTCCTTGTCGATCGCGGTGAAGAGGCACCCTCCGGCGAAAGGCGCGACCGCGCGCGCCATCTCGACCGGGTCGAGCGGCGTCTCCTGCGTCCAGCCGTGCGTGGAGACCTTGCCCGCGCGCGCGTCGACCGCGACGACGAGGCGTTCCTTCCTGACCGACTTCCCGAGCTTCAGGAGAGCGTCCTCGTCGAGGCTCCCGTCGCGCACGGCGGCGCTCCCGACGATCACGCGCCGGGCGCCGCAGCGCACGAGCTCGCGCGCGCGCTCGGGCGTGCGGACCCCGCCGCCCACGTTCACGGGAGCGAGCGAGCAGAGCTCGCGCACGATCGCCGCGTTCGGCGACTCCCCGCCGCCCGTCCTGTCCATGGCGGCGTCGAGGTCGATGACGTTGATCTCTCCCGCGACGGAGAACCGCGCCGCGAGCTCGCGCCAGTCGTCGCGCTCGAGGATCTTCTTCTTCCCCTGCTCGAGCTGGACGACCTTGCCTCCCATGAGGTCGATCGAGGGGACGATCACTCGACGGGCTTCTCCTCTCCCGGGACCTCGGGAGCTTGCCCGAGAAGGATCCTCCCCATCTCGCGCACGAACCGCGAGCGCGGCATGACCTCCGCCGCTCCGAGGGAGCGCGCGCGGTCGAGCATCTCGGTGTCGACGTGGGAGCCGAACGCGACGACGCGCGCGCCGGGCGACCTCTCGAGGATCTTCGCGACCGCCTCGACGCCTCCCGTCCTCGGAGAAAGCTCGAGGATGACGAGCTCCGCCGAGACCTTCTCCGCGCTCGAGACGAATCGCGGGAGCGGCGCTCCCACGGCCCTCGCCGCTTCCTCGATCTTCGCCCGGAAGAACAGGTCGCCCGTGATCGCGTCGGTCACGCGGGGATTTCACCACGCGAGACGACGTCGGAAAAGAATGAACCGCGGAGGCGCAGGGGACGCCGAGGTCGAGCAGAGAGCCCTCCGCGCGCGCTCTGCGAGCTCTGCGACTCTGCGGTTTTCTTTTCTTTCTGTAATAGAATCTCCTCCATGGAGCTCTCCGTCGATGATCCCCCCGCGCCCGGGCAAGCGATCGTCGAGCTCATCGACGTGAGCAAGTCGTACGTGCTCGACCTGGTCCGCGTGACCGCGCTCACGAACGTCTCGCTCAAGATCGAGCCCCGCTCGGTGACGGCGATCGTCGGCCGCTCCGGCTCGGGGAAGTCCACGATGCTCAACATCCTGGGAGGCCTCGACCGCCCGAGCTCGGGCGAGGTCGTCGTGGACGGCCGCGCTCTCAGGAAGCGGAGCTCGGACGAGCTCGCGGCTTACCGGCGTGAGACGATCGGCTTCATCTTCCAGGCCTTCAACCTCATCCCGCACTTCTCCGCGCTCGAGAACGTCGCCTTGCCGCTCGCGCTCGCGGGAGTCGGGCCGTGGAAGCGGAAGCAGCGCGCGCGCGAGCTCCTCGCCCGGGTCGGGCTCGAGTCGCGAGGCTCCCACCGGCCCGCGCAGCTCTCCGGGGGAGAGAGGCAGCGCGTCGCGATCGCGCGCGCTCTCGCGAACGACCCCAAGGTCCTCCTCGCGGACGAGCCGACGGGCAACCTCGACTCGCGGACGGCGGACGAGATCCTGGAGCTCATCGTGAAGACGAGCCGCGACCTCGGACGCACGGTCGTCCTCGTCACGCACGACCGCGACCACGCCCGCCGCCACGCGACGCGCATGATCGAGCTCAGCGACGGGAAGATCGCGAGCGACGTGGACCCGCGCGTGCCCGCGGCCGCGCTCGCCGTGTCTCCCGTGGGAGCGCCGATCGGCACGGCGGTCGCGCCCCCGCCCGCGGCCGAAGCTCCGCCGAAGGCGGGTGCTCCGTGACGATCCTGGACACGATCCGCCACGCTCTCGGGAACCTCCGGCGCCAGAGACTGCGCACGATCCTCACGTGCCTCGGGATCGCGGTCGGAGTGACGACGACGGCGATCATGATGGCGCTCCCCGCGGGAGTGAACCGGATGCTCGCGGCGAAGCTCGATCGTCAGGACCTCGTCACGACGATCTTCGTCCTCGAGCGGCCCTTCCCTCTCTCGTTCGCCGAGCTCCAGCGGCAGATGCGCCACTTCGAGCCCGGGAAGTCGACCTCGCTCGACGACGACCTCGTCGCGGACCTGAGAAAGATCCCGGGAGTCGTCACGGTCTACCCGTTCATCAACCTCTTCGTCACGTGCGAGGCCGTCGACGAGAAGATCGCCGAGCTCCAGGGAGCGAGCGGCATCCCGCAGGACGGGATCACCGAGGGCCTCCGCGAGGCGATCCTTGCGGGCTCGTGGTGGAACGCCCAGGCGACGCACAACGTCTGCGTCCTCCCGGCCTCCGCGCTCGCGAAGTTCGGCTTCGCGACCGCCGACGGCGCGGTCGGCAAGAAGCTCTTCTGCTCGCCGATCCAGGCCTACTACTCCCAGTACGCCTTCGACCCGCCGCTCCAGGACGAGCTCGCGCCGGGCCAGGTCCGCCGGTGCAAGAGGCCGGATGACTTGAAGGGCATCGAGCTCACGATCACGGGAGTCTTCGATCCCGAGAAGGCCGGCGCCGCCGGCAACGGGCTCATCGTCCCCCTCGAGCAAGCACGCGGGATCGCGAGCGAGGCGAAGGGCCCCTTCCGCCTCCGCGACGGGCGCTACCACCAGATCGTCGTCAAGGCGGTCGACCGCCAGCACGTGGACGAGATCCGAAAGCAGCTCGCCGAGCGCAAGCTCGGGACGCTCATGACGGCCGACCTCCTCGGCTTCCTGAACGTGATCCTGGGAGTGATCCAGGCCGGGCTCGGCGTCTTCGGCGGGATCGCGCTGTTCGTCGCCTTCTTCGGGATCGCGAACACGATGGTCATGGCCGTGCTCGAACGGACGCGCGAGATCGGGATCCTGAAGGCGCTCGGCGGGAGAGACCGCGACGTCTGGTTCTCCTTCGTCGTCGAGGCGAGCTCGATCGGATTGCTCGGAGGCGCGGCCGGGATCGCCACGGGCGTGCTCGTCTGCCACGTCCTCAACTGGGCCGCGAACAAAGCGGGCGCGTCGTTCGACGTCTTCTACATTTCTCTCTGGCTGGGAGGAGGCCTCATCGCCTTCGCGACCGGGGTCGCTCTCGTCGCGGGCCTCTACCCCGCATGGCGCGCCTCGCGCCTCGACCCCGTCGAAGCTCTCCGGCGGGAGTGAGGCGCCGGCGCCGTCTCCCAT
>JACQDU010000638.1 GCA_016200955.1 bacterium | reverse complement strand
CCCTCGACTCGAACCTCGTCGAGCGCAAGAAGTCCAAGGACCAGCTCGAGCTCGAGCTCGCGAAGGTCGACGCCGAGAGGATCGCCTCCCAGCAGCAGGTCGTCCGCTACGCCGAGGAGCGCGAGCGCAACAAGGCCGAGCTCTCGAAGGCCGCCGACCTCCGCCAGCGGGCCGACAAGATCCACGACGAGATCAAGCAGCTCGAGGACGAGCTCTCGGCGCTCGACGTGGCGAAGGACGAGATCAAGTCGATCCACATGAAGGCTCTCGCGAAGGCGGCGAAGGGCACGAAGCCGGCCGTCGAGGCGCCCGCGGCGCCGGCCCAGGCTCCTCAGGCGCAGCCCCAGGCTCCCGCGACGCCCCAGGCCGCTCCTCAGGCGCCGGCGGCGCCCCAGGCCGCGCCCCAGGCGCCGGTCCCGTCGGCTCCGGGAGCTTCGACGCCGCCGCCCGCGGCTCCCGGCGCGACGGCCGCTTCGGGTGCTCCGGCGAAGCCTTTGAACTAGTCAACTTCCTGCAACACGAATCCGTGCCCGCGTGGGTCCCGTAAAGGGCTAGCGCGGGCTCGATGCCTGACGCACGGTCATTTCACGTTCCCGGCGCTGGTTTTTCGGGGAAGAAAGCCGCGAAGGGATCGAGGAGCTCGGTCGGGGAGGCTCTCATGGCACGCGAAGGGAAGCCCGCTCAGGGAGGCGAAGCTCGCACGACGACGCGCCGCCGTCGCACGAAGACCGCGCCGCCGCCCTCCGAGGAAGTCCTGGGAGACATCGTCGACTCCGGCTTCGAGGTCGAGGTCCAGGAAGACGGGAACGTGCGCGTCCACGCTCGCTGCGCTCCCGAGGACGACCCCGCCGCGTGCGCCGAGAAGGTCCGCTTCCTCGTCGAGGCCCTCGGAGCCGAGCTGGTGGCTCCCCCGGACCTTCCGCGCTAGCTGAGCTGGCTAAACGCGAAACGCGGCCGCAGCTCCCTCGTCCAGCGCTTGCGTCGTAGCCTCCAGGCACGGGCGCCGAGTCGTCGTTCTCCCGGGATGAGATCCTGGGAGCATGCCGGGTCCTGAAGACGACGCTCGCGCGCGCAAGGCGCTCCTCGCCGCCGCGTGGGACGAGGCGGCGCGAGGCTACGAGCGCTACTTCGTCCCGCGCTTCTCTCCCTGGATCGACGATGCGATCTCCGCTCTCGCGTCGCGAGCGAGCGCTCTGCCCGAGGGCCTCGTGCTCGTCCCGTGCTGCGGGCCGGGGCACGAGCTGCCTCTCGTCGCGAGCGCGCTCTCCGGGCGAGACGTCGCGGGAGTCGATCTCTCGCGGGGCATGGTCGAGGTCGCCCGCGCGAGAGCGGCCGGGCTCGCGAACGTGCGCGTCGAGCAAGGAGACGCGTGCGCGCTCGAAGGAGCCTTCGCGGGAAACGCGGCCGCGCTCCTCTCGTGCTTCGGGCTCCAGCAGATCCCCGGCCCCGCGGAGGCCCTCGCGAGCTGGGCGCGCTGCCTGCGTCCGGGCGGCTTGCTCTCCGTCGTCTTCTGGCCCCCGGAGAGGGAAGACGCGCCGTTCGAGACGCTCCGCGCGCTCGTCGCGGCTCGCGTTCCTCCTCCCGATTCATCCTGGGGAAAGGCGCTCGTCCCTTCGCTCGAGAGAGCCGGAGCGACGCTCCTCGAAGACCGAAGGATCGCGCACGTCATGCAGCACGAGAGCGCCCGGGAGTTCTTCCTGGCGCTCTCTCGCTGGGGCCCGCTCCGCTCGCTCGCTCTCTCGAAGGGCGAGGCGTTCATGGAGGAGCTCGGTTCGGCCTTCGTGCGGGAGATGCCCGCGGGTCCGCTCGAGCACTCCCCCGTCGCGCGGCTCCTCGTCGCTCGCCGGCCCTGAACGAGCTCTCAGAAAGCCTCGCGCTCGATCCCCTCGAGCGGGGTCTCGGGAGCCGCGGGCGTCTGGACGTGACGGACCTTCGCCTTCTTCCCGTGGCAGCAACGAGAGGACGCGTGCGGGAAGCTCCCGCCGAAAGGAACGAGGGCGAGGACGAGCGCGACGAAGACGATCGCTCGCGAACGCATGGTGATCTCCTCTCGAAGCACTAAGTGGAAGCGCCGCGCCCGGCGACACACCGGGCGCGGCACTCCCCGCACGGTTGAGGGTTTTCAGTGGAGCTCGCTCGGTGCGGGCGCCGGAGCCGGCGCGGGAGCGGGCGTCGCGGTCTTGCCCGCGAGGTGGTCCTTGATCGCCTTCGACGCGTCCTCGACCTTCTCGGCGGCGCGCGTCTCGTAGTCGATCGTGCCCACGGGGCCTTCCTTCTTCGCGAGCCGCTCGTCGAGCATGCGCTCCTCGACCTCGAGCTTCTCGGCCACGTCCTTGGCGAGGCGCTCGGCCTTCGCGAGCTCGCTCTGGGCCTGGGCCGAGATCGGCGGAGCGTCGAGAGCGTCCGCGAGGGCGTGCTTCGCCTCCTGCTGCGCGATCCGCGCCTCGATCGAGCGAGCGACCGTGACGAGCTCTCCCTTCCGCTTCTGCACGCGGTCCATGTGAGCCCGCGCCAGCTCGAGCGTCCGCTCGCGGATCGCGACGAGGTGCTTCTCGTCCTCGAGCGAGCGCTCGGCCGCGCGGCAGGCCTCGAGCTTCCTCCGGGCGTCGTCCTCGACCGCGGCGCGGTCGTAGACGTGCCCCGAGATCTCGTAGCGCGAGCGCCCCTCGTCGAGGAGCTCGGCGGCGCGCGCGAGCACGCGCCTCTGCCTCTCGATCGACTGCTCGCTCTCGTGGAGGCGGGCGTTCGCGCGGTCGACCTCGACCCGGCGAGCGGTGCAGTCGTTCTCGAGCCGCACGACCTCGCCATCGAGGTTCTGGATCTCCGTCTTCAGGAGCTCGATCTTCGTCTGGAGCCCCTCGACCCGCTCGAGCTTCTCCTGGATCAGCCGCTCGCCGGTGGCGCCGTAGAGCCGGAGGCGATCGCCTCCCACGAGAGAGCCCGCGAGGGCGAGACCTCCGACCGTCGCGAGGCCGATCCCGAGACATCTGCGGAAGACCATGACTACCTCCCAGCCCTCACCGTGAATGGCATTGAGAAAGGACGGGCGAGACGCCCGCCCCCGCTAGCTCCTCTGCGCGACCTGCTCCTCGAGGTTCATGAGGCGGGCGACGTAGTAGGCGTCGATCACGGCGATCACCCATGGCACGAGGAAGATCGACGTGAAGAAGAGGAGGACGCCCTTCATGGCCTCGCCGTTGTAGACCTGGCCGAGGCCGGGGATCACGAACGAGAGGAGGGCCGCGACCGTCGGGTTCCTCTCGCCCGGCTTCGCCTCGATCGCTCGTGCGGCGCGGCGCGCGCCGTCCTCGAAGCGATCGGCGAAGCGTCCGTTGGCGTCTTCTCGTCCGCCGCAGTGATTGCAGAAAGTGGGCTCGTTCGCCGTCGCGACCATGGCACTCCCCCTTTCGAAGGCTGGACCTTCGTTTCCCTGGGTGTTCGCTCGTCGAGATCAGGCGCTCAGTTGCTGGGCGAGCGCAGCCCGGTCGGCGCGGCGGTCGATCGTCGCGCCGGGCTTCGGCTCCGCGGGCTCGGGCGCGGGAGCCGGCTTGCCCGGCTCGGCCGCGGGCTTCCCCTCCGGCTTTCTTCCCGAGAGAGCGAGGCCCACTCCCAGCGGGATCAGGAAGGCCGGCCAGGCGAGCGAGGCCGTGACCGGAGCCCCCGCCGCGCGCGCGATCGCTATCGCCAAGAGGACGACGGCGGTCGAGAGCCAGACTCCCCGGGCCTCGCGGGCGTCCTCTCGCGACCACTCGCCGCGGCGCTTCCGCGCGATGCGATAGCCGTCGAAGGCGAGGAGGCCGTGGAAGAACACGTAACCGGTGGCGGGCAGCACGCCCGCGTAGAGAAGAATCACCGCGATCGGTGCCAGGAAGAAGAGGATCCCGAGCCCTCGCAGCCACGCTCCCGCGTAGCAGTGGCCGACGCCGGGCACGAGCCCGAGCGCTCCCGCGAGAGCGGGCCGAGGCTGCCTCACGGGGCGCGGGGCGAGCGCGATCGCGGGCATCGTCGCTCCCGGGAGGACGCGGAGCTGGACGAAGCGCGCGGGAGCCGCGGGGCCGGAGCAGGAGCGGCAGACGAACTTCCCGTCCTTCCGGTCGAAGCAGCCGCCGCAGAGGTGCTCGCCGCAGGACGTGCAGCGGGCGATCACGACCTTGTCCGTGTGAGCCGAGCAAGCCATGTCACCCCTCCTCGCGAACCCGTCTTTCAACTGCCGCGCCCGAGCATTGCGAGGCGCGTACCAGTCGCGAGAGCCACGCTCCGCGCGGCTTCCAGGGCGTCTCACCCGGTGACCGTCCGATGATCGAACGGTCTCGCGTCGGAGGCCGTACGCCGGGGCGCCCCCCGCGGCCTGCGCTCAGGACGATCGGACGGGGGCGAGGCGCTCGACGATCGAGGGGACGAGGGTCCCGGCGTTCCCGCGCAGATCCGCGCCGCCGGTCGCCAGGGCATGAGAGGAGAACGGGCTCTCGTCCTTGTTCACCAGGACGATCGGAACGCGGCGGCTCGCGACGCGGGAGACGATCTGGCAGGGGAGGTTCGTCTGCCCCGACGTCCCGACGACGAGGAGGAGAGAGGCATCGTCCGGGAGAGCGAGCGCGCTCGTCGAGCGAT
>JACQDU010000635.1 GCA_016200955.1 bacterium | reverse complement strand
CTCGCCCGACGGGAGGAGGATCCTCGCGACGAGCGCGGATCGCTCGGTCAGGATCTTCGACCTCTCGGGAGAGACGGTCGATCGCATCGACCTCTCGTCGGGCGACGACGCCGCTCGTGCGTGCGCTTTCGTGGACGCGCGCTCGTTCGTCGTGGGCACCGAGAGAGGAGTCGTCCTCCGGTTCGCTCTCGAGGAGTGAAGGAGAGACCGGGGCTCACTTCCTCGCCGCGAGAGCCACTCCCTCGACGCCGTCGTCCGTCGCCCAGGCGGCGAAGACCGGCCCTTTCCCGTCGAGGCTCCCGGCGACCGACGGGTCCTGGGCGTTCGAGCCGATCGTCTTCGCCCCGTTCTTGAGGGCCGGCCAGAGAGCGTGGACGTCGCCGCCCTTCCGGTCGAGCCAGACGGCGTAGGCGCCGCCCGGGCCCGACGCGAGCCAGCACTGGCAGCCGGAGCCGAGCAGGCGCTCGGGCTTCCCGGGGACCGCGACGAAGACCTCGCTCTGGCGGAACCAGATCGAGGTGAAGGAACCGTCGACGTTCGGCGCGACCGCGCCGCCGTCCATGGGTCACGTGTCGCCCGGCCACGAGCCCTCGCCGAGCTTCTGGGGCTTGATCCAGGTCTTCCCGTGGTCCTTCGAGGTCACGAGCCACATGTCGCGCGCGCGGTCGACGCCGTTTCTGAACATCGCCGTGACCTCGCCCTTCGCGTTCCAGGAGACGGACGGGTGGCAGCAGGGACAGATCCCTTCGGTCCCGGGAGCCTTGTAGACGGAGGCCTCGTCGATCCACGTCGCGCCTCCGTCGGTCGAGCGCGCGCCCATGACTTCCTTCCCGCCGTTCCGATCGTCGAGCCAGACGCTCACGAGCTCGTCCTTGGGGCCGGCCGCGAGCGCCTGGAGCCCCTCGCGCGCGGACATCCGCTTCGTGTTGACCTTGACGGGACCCTTCCAGGTCTTCCCCTGGTCGTCGGAGCGCCACGAGAGGAGGTCGCCGTCCTGTCCGGCGTCCTTGTCGGTCGAGACCGCCGTGACGACGACGGACTTCTCGGTCGCCGCGATCCTCGGCCCTCGCCGGCAGCCGAGCGCGACCTTCGCTCTCGCGACCTCGACGCCCTGGGAGAAAGCCTTCCCGTCCTGCGAGGAGGCGACCTGGAGCGAGCTCTCGTTCCCCGCCACGACGAAGACGGCTCCCGCGGGAGAGACGGCGACCTGGGGCTCCTTCATGCCCCGGGGGAATATCGGCGCCGGCCTGTCTCCCGCGAGCACGGGAGCGACGAGAAGCACGGATGCGCCGAGCAAGAGAGCGAGTCGGTTCACGAGGCCTCCTCCGGCATGGATTTCCCGCAAGCTTCCGGTCCCCGTGCGTCAAATTCCAGTAAGATTTCGCGGCCATGGCCCACATCCTCGTCGAGGACGGGAAGCGCCGTCTGGCGATCGAGCTCGCTCCGGACATCCCGGCGAAGGTCGGCCGGGCGCTCGGGGGAGCGGTCGTCCTCGAGGACGGCGCGGCCTCGCGCGAGCACTGCGTGCTCGAGCGAACGCCCGAGGGCTGGCGCGTCCGCGACCTCGGGAGCCGGAACGGGACTCGCCTGAACGGCCGTCCTCTCGGAGAGGAGTCGGTCCCGCTCCAGCCGGGCGACCGGATCGAGATCGGCCAGGCCGTCCTCTCGTTCGCGGGCGAGGGCGACTCGGGCAAGACGACGCTCAAGGCGCTCGAGGCGGCGGCGCAGTCGCGCGACACGTCGAACGCGTCGGCGAGCTCGCTCGCGCAGGACCCGGTGACCGGCCTCGCGAGCTTCCCGCTCCTCCTCCACGAGCTCAGGGTGCGCCTCGCGCCGCCCAAGGTGGACGAGACGGCGGCCATGCACCCTCCGCCGATCGCGGTCGTGCTCGTGGACGTGGACGGGCTCGGCCTGCTCAACGACATCTTCGGCTTCCGCGCGGGAGACGAGGTGATCCGCCTCGTCGCCCTCGACGTGCAGGCCGCGGCGACCCAGTTCAAGGGAGCGAGCGGGGCCGTCTGCGCGCGCGAGGGAGGCGGGAAGTTCGGCGTCCTCCTCCCGGGCTTCGAGGCGACGAAGGCGGCGCAGGTCGCCGAGGCGATCCGCGCCCGCGTCGCCGCGCGCCCGCTCGAGGGTCCGCTCCGCGAGGCGTCCCTCGGCGTCTCGTGCGGGGTCGCCTCCGCGCCCGAGGACGCCGCCGCGTGGCGCGAGCTCATGAGGCGAGCCGAGGCCGCCATCGCGCGAGCGAAGCGCGAGGGGCGCGACCGCGTCGCGCGCCCGCCCAAGCTCGAGGGCCCGAGCGGGGCGGCGGCGGCCGTCTTCCCTCACTCGGGCCTCTTCTCCGTCGTCGCGAAGCCGACGGGCTCCGAGCTCGCGCCTCTCCTCCTCACGAAGGAAGGGCGCTCGACGCTCTCGCTCGTCGCGCAGGCGCTCGGGTCCGACCTCGACATCGACGCTCTCCTCGAGCTCATCTTGCAGATCGTGGTCGAGGGGACCGACGCGCGGCGCGGGTTCCTCGTGCTCCGCGAGGCGCGGTCGGGAGAGCTGCGCCTAGGCGCCTCGCTCGACCGCGACGGCACGAAGGAGGGGAGCCGGACGGCGGGCATGAGCCAGGGAGTCATCAAGGAAGCGCTCGCCTCCCGCGACGCGATCGTCGTCGAGGACGCGACCGCGGACGCTCGCTTCAAGAAGAGACAGAGCGTCGTCCTCGACCAGCCCCGGAGCGTCCTCGCGGCCGCGATCCGCGTGCGCGAGAAGGACGACGAGGCGCCGCTCGGCGTCCTCTACGTCGATCACAAGGGAGTCTCCGGGAGGTTCGGCCGCGAGCAGAAGGACCTCGTGCGCGCGATCGCTCGCCTGATCGCGGGCCCGCTCAAGCGGCTCGAGAGGATCGCCCAGACGGCCGAGGAGCTCGCGCGCGCGAGGCTCGCGCTCGAGCGCTCGGCCGACGCGGAGGCGCGGCGGCACGCCGAGCACCGCGGGCTCGTGGGAGAGAGCGCGGCGATACGCGAGCTCCACCAGGCGATCGACCGCGCCGCGGCGACGGACCTCCCCGTGGCGATCTCGGGGGAGAGCGGCGCGGGGAAGGAGCTCGTCGCCCGCGCGATCCACGCGGCGAGCGCTCGCTCTCGCGCGGCGTTCGTCGCGGAGAACGTGGCCGCCCTGCCGGAGACCCTCCTCGAGGCGGAGCTCTTCGGGCACGCTCGCGGGGCGTTCACCGGAGCCGATGCGCCCAGGGCGGGCCTCTTCGAGGCAGCCGAGGGCGGGACTCTCTTCCTCGACGAGGTCGCCGAGATGAGCCCGCGCCTCCAGGCGAAGCTCCTCCGGGTCCTCCAGGAGAAGGAAGTCCGCCGCGTGGGAGAGGAGATCCCGCGGAAGGTCGACGTGCGTCTCGTCACGGCGACGAACAAGGACCTCGACGCTCTCGCGAAGTCCGGAGGCTTCCGCACCGATCTCCTCTACCGGATCCGCGTCTTCACGATCGACGTGCCGCCGCTGCGCGCGCGCCGGGACGACATCCCGCGCCTCCTCGACCACTTCATTGGAGTCGCGACGAAAGGCGGGAAGAAGCCCGTGATCTCGCGCGAGGCGCTCGCGATCCTGGTGAACCACGAGTGGCCCGGGAACGTCCGCGAGCTGGAGAACGAGGCGCGGAAGCTCGCCGCGCTCTCGCTGGGAGAGATCGGCGTCACGGCGCTCTCCCCTTCGATCCGCGGCGAGAGGAACGCCAAGGGCTCGACCGTCGGGCGCGGCGCGGTCGACGCCGGAGCCGTCGCGGCCCTCCTCGCGCTCGAGTCGGGGAAGGCGCTCCCCGAGATCCTCGAGGCGTTCGAGCGAGAGACGATCTCTCGCGTGCTCGACATGGTCGAGGGGAGCCGCACGCTCACGGCCCGGCGCCTCGGGATCACGAGGCAAGGGCTCCACAAGAAGCTCAAGCGTTACGGAATGGACAGCTGAGCCGCCGAACGAGTCGAGGAGTTACGGAAACCACCGAAGTCGCCGAAGACACCGAAGGTGCCGTCCAGGCAAAGAGCCCGTGACCAGCGCTTCCGGGCTTCGATCACTTATGATCGCGCCTCTCACGCCGGAGGAATCCATGGAAGAACCCGTCGTCCTGGACGCCCACGGAAAGCACGCCCAGGCCGTCCACTTCACGAGGAGCTCGAAGCTCCTCGTCTCGACGGGCCAGGACGCGAAGGTGCGGCTCTGGTCTCTCCCCAAGCTCGAGCCCGCGGGAGTCTTCTCCGGCCACACGAAGTGCGTCTACACGCTCTCGTTCTCGCCCGACGAGGAGCGCCTCGCGACCGTGGCCTCGGACGGGACCGCGCGGATCTGGTCCTTCCCGAAGGGAGAGACGCTCCGAGTCCTCGAGAAGACGAGGTTCGCCATCTTCTCTCCCGACGGAGAGTCCGTGGCGACGTTCGACCCCAAGTTCCGCGTGGCGCTCCGCGACGCGGCCACGGGAGAGACGCGCTGGGCGAGCGAGAAGATCGACGCTCGCCTCTTTTGCCTCGCGTTCTCGCCCGACGGGAAGCTCCTCCTCGCCGGCGGCGCGGGAGCGATCCACCGCCTCGACGCGGCCACGGGAGAGAGTCGAGGCTCCCTCCGCGCGCACGCGCCGCTCGTCGTGTCCTTGCGCTTCTCGCCCGACGGGAAGACGCTCGCATCGACCGGCGCCGACGGCACCGCGCAGCTCTGGTCGGCCCGAGACTTCTCGAAGGGCCTCACGATCTCTCTCGGGGGAGCCGGATACCTCCAGGCCGTCTGGTCGCCCGACGGCAAGGAGCTCGCCGTCTCCCGGGACGGTGTCGTGGAGATCTTCTCGACGAAAGACGGGAAGCAGCTGGAGAAGCTCGAGGTCCCGCTCAAGGGAGTCTACGGCATCGCGATCTCTCCCGACGGGAAGTGGCTCGCGAACGCCGCCGCGGACGGCAGGGTGCGGGTCTGGAGGCGATGATCAAGGAGGCGCGAAGCGCGCGAGGAGAGGGTCCTTCCGCGCTGACTCGGCGAGAGCCGGGCGGAGCGCGACGGCGCGCGCGAGGGCGGAGCGCGCCTTCTCGTCCTGGCCGCGCCTCGACTCGACGCGGGCCAGGTCCCAGGCGACGTCGGCGTCGGCGTCCTTCTCGAGGAGCGCCAGGAGCGCAGACGCGGCGTCGTCGAGCCGGCGCGAAGCCGCGAGCGCGAGAGCGCGGCGGTGCAACGCGTTGCGGTCCGCGGGTTCGAGCACGAGGGCGGCATCGAGGAGCCGGACCGCGGTCGGGCCGTCGCCCCGGCCGAGCGCGAGCGCTCCGCGCTCGAAGAGGACGTCGTGCGGCCGCGCGCCTTCCGCTTCGGCGCGGTCGAGCGACCCCGAGGCGGCGTCGAAGGCGCCGCGCACTCGCTCGGCCTCGGCGAGCCCGAGCCACGCGAGCGTCTGCTCCTCGCCTCGCGGGAGGCTCCCGCGCGACGCCGGGCTCAGGCCGAGCGCATCGCGGTACCCCGACTCGGCGCCCCCGAGGTCCCCGCGAACGCGGGCGAGCCGGCCGTCCCAGTAACGCGTCCAGGGAGACGTGGGGTGGCGCTTCCTCATCTCCAGGAGCCAGGTGGCGGCGCCGGCCAGGTCGCCGTCGGCGAACGCGAGCCGCACGAGAGCCGCGCCGATCTGGGGCGCGGCCTTCTCGTGCTTCCATGCGGACTCGTAGTGCGCGCGCGCTTGTTCCCGCAGGCCGCGGCGCTCGGCAATGATCGCCTTCAGGTGGGGGGTCGCGGGTCCGAGCCCGGACTCGAGGGAGATGAGCTCGGCCTCGCGCGCCGCGAGGTCGTGCTCGCCCGCGTCGGACAGGAAGCGCGCGAGACCCCAGTGCGCCAGGGGATTCGTGGGCTGGATGCGGAGCGTCTCCCTCCAGAGGTCGCCGTCCGTGCGCCAGGCGCGCGCGTAGCGCACCGTCTCTCCGGACGCGACGCCGACCGCCAGGCCGAGGATCACGGCGCCGCATGCCGCGCGGGCTCCTCCGCGGTCGAGGAGCCCGCGCGCGAGCACGTCTCCCGCGAGGCACGCAGCCGCGATCGACGGCAAGAAGAGGTAGCGGTCCTGCACCGCGGACGGCAGCGGGACGATCCCCGAGACCGGAGCCAGCGCGAGGAAGAACCACCCGATGAGGAGCGCCGCTCTCCTCTCCCTTCTCACGCTCGGAACGAACACCGCGAGCGCTCCGAGGAGGACGAGGGCGGCGCGTACGTCTCCCGTGGGAGATTCGAGGAGGTCCGAGAAGGAGCGGACGTCCGTGACCCCGAGCTCGGGTCTCGGAGTGAGTGGGCTCGGGTGGAGGAAGCGCACGGGATACCACGCGAGCGCCCAGCCGACGACGCGAAGCTGGGCGAGCACCGACCCCTCGCGAAGCGGCTGCACGCCGCCCACGTCCCGTTGCGCCGCGAGCTCGATCAGGAGCCACGCTCCCGCGACGGCGGCGAAGGGCGCGAGCGCGAGGACCTCGCGCGCGTCGAGCCTTCGCGAGAGCCACGCTTCCAGGAAGAGGAACGGCGCGAGGACGGCCGCGGTCGTCTTCGCTCCGAGCGCGAGCAGGAAGATCGCGAGCGCGAGCGCGCGGCCCTTCCAGCTCCGCTCCCCGCGCGTCGCCGCGAGGAGCGCCGCGAGGACGAGCGCTCCCGAGAGGACGTCTTTCCTTCCCGAGAGCCACGCGACCGACTCGACGTGGCTCGGGTGGACGGCGAAGAGGAGCCCCGCCGCGAGGGCGCCGCTCTCCCGCACGCCGAATCGGCGAGCGGCGCGCACGACGAGCGCCGCGCAGATCGCGTGATAGACGACGTTCATGAAGTGGAAGGCGACCGCTCGCTCGATCCCGAAGGCCCCGGCGACGCAAGCGTCGAGCGTGTAGCTCAGGATGTGGAGCGGGTGGTAGCTCCCCCAGACCGGCTCGACGAGCGTCGCCAGCACCGCGCGCACGCTCGGTGCCCGCACGGCCTCGGGGTAGAGGATGAAGTAAGCGTCGTCGTACTGGAGGATCCCGCCCCGCAGCGTCCCCGCGTAAACGAGCGCCGCGAGGGCCGCCACGGCGAGCTCGGGCGCGAGCGCTAGAAGGCGTTCGAGTCTCGCGGGGAGAGAGCTCACCCGCTCATTGTACTGCTTGCGACTGTCGCGGGAGGAGCGGAGCTCCGCTCTAGGCCGAGAGAGAATCGCTCCGGGCGCCGAGCGGCAGCGACATGATCACGCG
Source organism: bacterium (assembly GCA_016200955.1). Classification (GTDB taxonomy): domain Bacteria; phylum Planctomycetota; class J058; order J058; family JACQDU01; genus JACQDU01. The sequence goes on along the minus strand of JACQDU010000635.1, from coordinate 8,648 downwards.
GTGCCCCGCTTCGAGCGTCGCCAGCTCGAGCGTCCCGCCGTGCGCCTCGACGGCGTGGCACGCGAGCGCCATGCGCCGCCGCGCCCTGAGCCCCCGGCAGACACCCGTTCCCTGGTCCTCGATCGTCACGAGGAGCGACCCGTCCCGGAAGCGTGCGACGACGGCCACGGTGCCGTCGCGAGGCGACGCCTCGATCGCGTTCAGGACGATGCGCACGATCGCGTCCCGGACCCTCGGGGCATCGAGGAGACCCTGCACCGGACCTCCCACGCAGTCGATGGCGACGAGCACGCCCGCGGGATTCGCGGAAGCCGAGACTCCCCTTCGCACGCTCTCGGCGATCTCGTCCAGGGAGAAGCGCCCTCGCTCGAGCTTCATCGGTCGCACGAGCTCGAGCGTCTCGGCGGTGAGGACCTCGACCTCCTGGGCCGCGTTCTCGATCTTCGAGGTCGCCTTCTCGCGGGCCTCGTCGTGTCCCGGACGAGCTCGTCTGAGCTCCCCCAGGCTCCACGCGAGCACGTGGAGCGAGTTCCGGACCTCGTGCGCGATCCCGGAGAGGATCTCCTCGAGCTCGGCGCTCCCGGCCTCGTACGCGGACGGGAGCAGGAGGCGCGAGTACCTCTCGGTGGGCGCCGGGTCCGTTTCGAGAGCGGCGCTCATGACCACCCCTCCTGCACCGGCTCCTCGGCGGCGGTGTCCACGCAGTCGAGCAAGCCGTACTTCTCGAGCCGGTAGCTCACCTGACCCCGCTTGAGCCCGAGGAGCCGGCCCGCGTGGCTCTTGTTCCCGTTGGCCGCGGCGATCGCTTGGCGCACGAGCTCGCGCTCGAGGCGCTCGAGGTCGACGCCGCCGCGAGGCAGCCGGTAGATCGCGTCGGTGGCCGGCTCGTCGTCCGCCGCGGCCGGCCTCGGAGCCGCCGCGCTCGGGGAAGACGGAGCCAGGCAAGCGGGCGTGGCGCCGCCTCCGGGCTCGCACGCCTCCGGGCTCCGCGGCGCTGCCAGCGAGCGCACCTCGATCGGAAGGTCGGCGACCTCGATCGCCTTCCCCTGGCCGAGGATCATGGCGCGCTCGACCGCGTTCTTGAGCTCGCGCACGTTTCCTGGCCAACGGTAGCCCCTCATGCACGCTTCGGCCTCGGGAGCGATGGACTCGACGTTCCGCCTGAGCTCCTTGTTGAGCGCCGCGACGAACGAGCGCGCAAGGACCGGGATGTCCTCGACGCGATCTCTCAGCGGAGGGACGGCGATGTCGACGACCTTGAGCCTGTAGTAGAGGTCCTCGCGGAAGCGACCCTCCGCGACCCTCTCCGGGAGCGGCTGGTTGGTCGCGGCGACGATCCGCGCGTCCACGGTCGTGTCGCGCGCGCCGCCGACCCGCTTGAACGTCTTGTCCTGGAGGAAGCGGAGGAGCTTCGCCTGGAGCCCGAGCGAGAGGTCCCCGATCTCGTCCAGGAAGACCGTGCCGCCGTTCGCGAGCTCGAGGAGGCCTCGCTTCTGCGCGTGCGCGTTCGTGAACGCGCCCTTCTCGTGGCCGAAGAGCTCGCTCTCGAGGAGCTGCTCCGCGATCGCGGTGCACGTGACCGTCATGAACGGTCCGTCGGCGCGGGAGCTCTCGAAGTGAATCGCCTTCGCGATCAGGTCCTTGCCGGTCCCGCTCTCGCCGCTCAGGAGGACGGTCGACGCCTCGCTCGCGGCGACCCGCCGCACGAGCTCGTGGACGGTCTTCATGGGAGGAGTCTCTCCGATCACGGCCGCGAGGCCGCCGCGCTCGCGCTGGCGCGCGCGCGTCGTGTGCACCTCGCGACGGAGCGCCCTCGTCTCGAGGACGTTCCGCACGCGGAGCGCGAGCTCCTCCGCCTCGAACGGCTTCTTCAGGTAGTCGTCCGCGCCGAGCTTGATGGCGGCGACCGCGCTCTCGACCGAGGAGTGAGCCGTCATCATGACGATCGGCTGCTCCACGCCCTTCGCGCGGAGCTCCCCGAGAAGGGAGAGCTCCGTCGCGTCCGGGAGGCACATGTCGAGCAGGATCAGGTCCCACTCGCCCGAGAGAGCCGCGCGCGTCTCGGCCGCGGTCGCGACTCCTTCGCAGGCGTGGCCCTCGCGCGTCAGCCGCTCGACGAGAGAGCGGTTGAGCACGAGGTCGTCCTCGACGACCAGGATGCGATGCGACATCGCGTCCTCCCGGGCGATCCGTGCTCGTCCGTCTCGCCGGCATCGCCCGAACGCCTCGACCGTGCAACGGGGGCTCAACGACCCGTGTCGAATCTCCAAGGCAAGGAATCTCTCGAGGTTCGGTGGCGACCGCCACGATCGCGGACGCTCGGGTCGAAAGGCATGAGCCCACGGCATGGCGAATCACGGCTCATGTCTTGCCGGGCACGTCGTTCGTACTTGCGAGCCCCGCGACGGGGCGTTCTAAAGCCCCGTTCCAACCACTCGGGGGAGCGCGCGACGTGGCCGGCGGCGGCGCTCCGCGCAAGGGCACTCGAAACAAACGGAACCACGCGCTCCGTGCCGCTTCCCCGTCTCTGGCATCCGGCGTGCGAGGAAGCGTCCCGGGGTCGTGGCGCGGAGGGAGCCGCCCGAAGCACGAGATGCGGGATCGAGCCGGGGCCGGCGAGAGAGCTCGACGGAAGAGGAAGGTGAACGATGTCCGAGCCGAACGTCTCGTCCTCCGGGACGGGCTCGGAGCCGCGAGGCTCCGCAGCGGGAGCGTTCGCTCTGCTCGATGTCGTCCGGCGGTGGAACGGACCCGAGGAGCTCGCGCTCGAGTTCCCGGTGCTCGTCTCCAACGTCGAGGAAGCGCGCGCCGCCCCCTGGGACGGGATGGTCTTCTCCCTGCCGCGCCTCCTCGCCAGGAACGTCGCCGGGCCGCGCGTCTCTCCGGAAGCCACGCAGCTCCAGATCGGCCGCGGCGATCAGAACGACATCGTGGTCGCCCAGCAGACGGTCTCGCGGCGACACGCGCGCTTCCTGCGGAACGCGGACGGCGTCTGGGCTCTCGTGGACCTGGGCAGCACGAACGGGACCTGGCTCGACGACCACAGGCTCCCCGCGGGAGAGCCCGCGGAGTGCCGCCGGCCGTTCTCGACCGTCGGCCTCGGCTCGCACGCCTGCGGCCTCATGGAGCGCCCGATCTTCGACCGCTACGTGCGCGGCATGGACAAGATCATCGAGGCGGGTTCGCTCGAGTGGCCGCCTCGCAGCGCGGGGATGCGGGACCTCGCCGCGTCCGGCCGGACCTGGCTCCACAAGCCGGGCGAGATGACGCACGACGAGCCGCGCGCCTCGAGGATCATCCAGCGCATCCAGGCCGCTCCTCCTCACCCGGGCCGCTACGTCGTCTTCCGCGACCTGGGAATCGTGAGCGAGGTCGGGAGTTGGCGGGAGCTCGTGGAGGACGTCGAGCGTGCCCCCGCGAGCATCGTCATGATCGAGGCGAGCCCCGAGCGCGGCCGGGGCGCGGTCCTCTTCCGCCGCGACGAGGACGCCGAGTCGGAGGGGCGGGCTCGCCGCGTCGCCACCGTTCGCGTCCGACGCGCCTGAGGTGGCCCGCGCGAGGAGCGACCTCCTCCGTCACGGCGTCATCTTCGGCACGCTCGTCCTGGGCTTCGTCGGCGCCTGCACGCTCACGTTCCTCTTCGGCGCCCAGCTCGCGAGCGAGCTGACCTCCGGGAGCGACCGCACGCTCGGCTCCTCGGTGGGAGGGCCGATCACGGTCCTCATCATGGCGTTCTCGTTCCTCGTCTCGATCCGCTACGCGCTCCTCATCACGTTCTCGTGGCTCGACACGGTCCTGCGCGAGGACCCGCCTCCGTACCCCGACGGAGCGTGGCCGCGCGTCGCCGTGATCGTCCCCGTCTACAAGGAGAGAGAGGCGATCGAGAGGAGCCTCCAGAGCGTCGACGACCTGCGATATCCGGGCGATTACCAGGTGATCGTCGTGATCGACGGAAAGGACGAGCAACTCGACGGGACGCCGGAGCTCATCCGCATGTTCGCGTCCGAGCGGATGGACGGCAAGTTCGTCGTGCTGCAGAAGCCGAACGGCGGGAAGGCCTCCGCGCTCAACCTGGGCTTCGCCGAGGCGAAGCGCCGGGGAGCGGCGCTCATCCTGTGCGTGGACGGCGACACGATCGTCTCCCCGGGCGTCCTCGAGAAGATGGCCGTCCACTTCCAGGACCCGGGCATCGTCGCGAGCGCGGGGCAGTGCCGCGTCACGAACTGGATCGGCGGGACCGGATTCGGCGAGCACGGTTTCCCTTTCTGGGAGTCGCTCCAGGCGCTCGAGTTCAACGTCGGCCACGGCTTCCTCAGGCGAGCGCAGGCTTACTTCCTCGCCGTCTCGATCATTCCCGGACCGTGCGGCATGTTCCGCGTCGACGTGCTCGATGAGATCGCGCGCGACCTGCCTCCCTTCGAGCTCGAGGGCCAGCCCTCCCACCCGGAGCACGGGCCCTACGAGTACGACACGCTGGCCGAGGACTGCGACCTGACGCTCGCGCTCCTCCGCTGGGCGTGGAGGAACAAGAAGCGCGGGATCTCGTACGAGCCCAGGGCCACCGTCGCGACGGAGGGCCGCGGGAAGCTCAAGGACCTCTACCGCCAACGCTACCGATGGCTGCGAGGCGTCCTCTCGGCGTCCGTGAAGCACCTCCGGCACTGGTTCGGCGCGATCGGGGAGGGGAGGCGCCCGCTGGACGGGCGCACCGTCGCGGCGGGCTGCGCCGCCTTCGGGATCCTCGTCGCGGCGCTCGTCGCGCTCGTCGTCGCGGGAAAGCTCGGAGCCCTCGGAGCCGTCGCGGCGCTCGCGTGCGGGGGAGTCGCGGTCGTGTTCGTGCAGTGGCTGCGCCGCGATCGAGAGCCGGCGTCGCTCGTCCTCCTGGGCTACATGGTCTTCGAGTCGATCATCTGGCCTCCCTTCAGCGTCATGGGAGTCCTCATCTTCGTGAAGCTCGCGCTGTTCGATCCCGAGGTTTACCCGGGGATCCTCCTCGCGTGGTTCGTCTCGCTCATGGGGCTCGACCTCGTCTCGGCCATCTTCGCGGTGTTCGTCGAGGAGGAGTCGATCGCGCTCATCCCGTGGATCTTCCTCATGAAGCCGCTCTACGTGATCGCGCTCGACACCTGCAAGCTCGTCGCGATGCTCGACGTCTCCCTGAGCGTTCCCGCGGTCTGGCACGCCCGCTACGTGGCCGCGGAGTCGCCCTCGGCGAACGGCGCGGGCTCGCCCGGCCAGGCCGGCGTCGCATGAGCGCCCGCGTCGCGTACGAGCTCCTCGAGGAGCTCGGGAGAGGGGGCAAGGGCGTCGTCTCGCGGGCGCGCGCTCCCGACGGTCGCGAGGTCGCGATCCGGAAGCTGGACCGCGGCGCCGAGCCCGCGCTCCGGCGCCTCGAGCGGGAGAGAAGCCTCCGCGGAGCGCTCCTGGAGGCGGACGGGTTCGTGCCCGTCCTCGAGATCCGCCCGGGAGAGGAGAGGCCGTTCATCGTCACGCCCCTCCTCGCGCGCGGAACGCTCCGGGACCGCCTGCGCGAGGGGCCCATCCCGGCGCGCGAGACGATCGAGATCGCCCGCGTCCTCGCTCGCTCGCTCGGGCGAGCGCACAAGGCGGGCTACGTCCATCTCGACCTGCGACCCGAGAACGTCTTCCTGGGAGAAGACGGCACGTGGCTCGTCGCCGGCCTCGGCCTCGCGAGACACTTCCGCGAGAGCGCACAGGCCGCGGAGGAGCGCCGCGAGCTCGATCCTTACAAGGCGCCGGAGCAGCACGAGCGCTCGCGCGCGGTCGGCTTCGCGGCCGACGTCTACGCCCTGGGCGCGATCATCTGCGAGTGCCTGCTCGGCGAGCCGCCGCGCCCCGGCGAGACCCTCGAGATCCTCCTCGCGAGGCTCGGGCTCTCACGACTCCCGGGCGTCCCCGGATCGTTCGCGTACGTCGTCGAGCGCTGCGTCGCCCTCGACCCGCAAGAACGCTACGGGAGCGGGAACGCGCTGGCGCTCGCGCTCGACATCCAGCGGGGGCTCGGCCGGATCCTGTCTGCCGCTCTCCTGCTCGTCGTCCTCGCGAGCATGCTCTGCGTGGCGAGCCCGACGCTCTTCGTGAGAGCCATGGGCCTCGCCTTCGCAGTCCAGCTCGTCGGCTACGCCGTGCTCTCGTTCCAGGGTCTGCACATGCAAGTCGGCGAGCAGCAGAAAGCGAAGCGGACGCACTGAGCCCGCGACGACGAAGCTCGTCGCGCCGCGAACGAGCCCGAGCCTCGATTCTCTCGTTCGGGCCGACGGGGCGTCCGTGACTTCACCGCCGCTCGCTCGCTCGCGTGGCTCACTCGACCATCTTGAGCACGTAGAAGAGCTCGGCGAAGCGGCGGCCGCACTCGACGCCGCGCATGCGAGCGAGCGCGTGGACCGACTCCCACGCCGTCGGGTGCCCGGGAGCGCACCGGCGCGACCTGTAGGCCGCGAGCGCGCGCTCCTTCTGCGGCAGGACCTCCGCGATGTCCACGTAGAAGCGCCCGCCGCGGATGTCGGAGGGCGCCCACCCGACGTACGGGTACTCGTAGAGCGCGACGAGCCCGGGGCCCGGCTTGCCCCGCTCGCGGAGCGCGGCGAAGGCGGCCTCGTAGATGGCGCGGTGGTCCTGGTGGTGAGACGGATAGCTGAAGAAGACCTCGTCGTACCGCGTTCGGTCGAGGGCGGCCTCGATCCCCATGACGAGGTGGCGCCGGGGGAGCGTGTCGAGCTTCGCGTCGTAGCCCTCGTAGAGGATCGACGGCTCGCGCGCGCCCAGGATCTCGGCGGCGTCGTGGAGCTCCCTGCGCCTCACGTCTCCCGGCACTCCGGGGGGAGAGCAGCGCTCGCCGATCGTGGCGATGACGAGGTCGACCTCGTGACCTTCGCGGGCGCGACGGGCGATGAGGCCTCCGCACCCGAGGACCTCGTCGTCCGCGTGAGGAGCGATGACGAGAACGCTCATGCCCTGTCGGCGCCTCCTCCGCGGAACGCTTCGAGGTCGCTCCCGTCGGGCGCGCGCACGAAGCGGACGTTCCTCGCGGTACCGATGGGCGCCGGCGTCTCGGGGATCGTTCGCACTTCCATATGGGTCCCCCGGAGTCGCACGGCTCGTGCCGGAAACGAGCCCGAGACGCCGCCGCCGCGACGGCCAAAGCCCGGCGGCACCTCGCACATTCTTGTTCGCTCTCCGCCGTGGATTCGCCGCACTTCCCGGACGCTCTGGCCGGGGTCGCGACGATGGATCTCTCGAGCCGCCCGGAAACGCCCGACCGCGCGCGGCATGCTTCGTGCGCCCGCGCCGTCCTCCATCGGAGCCGCTCGAGGTCCTTTCGTCGTCCGCTGCGGCAGCTTGCGAGGAGGTGCCCGTGATCCTTTCCGCACACCAGTCGCTCTTCCTTCCGTGGCTCGGTTTCTTCGACAAGATCCGCCGCGCCGACGTCTTCGTGCTCGTCGACCACGTCCAGTTCGAGCGCCAGGACTTCCAGAACCGGAACCGAATCAAGACCCGCGATGGCGTGCAGTGGCTCGTCGTCCCCGTCCGGCGCGGCTCGCAGCGCGAGAGGATCTTCGAGAAGGAGATCGACAACAAGCGCGACGGGAGGACGACGTGGGGCGAGAGGATCGCCGGCACGATCCGCCACGCTTACCGGAGGGCTCCGTTCTTCGACCGCTACATGCCGTTCCTCGAGCACGCGCTGACGCGGCCGTGGGAGCGATTGCTCCCGCTGAACGAGCATCTCCTCGCTTTCTTCCTTCGCGAGCTCGAGATCGCGACGCCGATCCTCGCGAGCTCGTCCCTTCCGGGAATCGACGGGGCGCGCACGCGCATGATCCTGTCGCTGTGCCGGGTGCTCGACGCCTCCGTCTACTTCTCGGGCTCGGGGGGCTCGCGCGACTACCTCGATGTGGCCCTCCTCGAGAGCGAGGGGATCGCGGTCCGCTGGCAGGTCTTCGACCACCCTCGCCACGCGCAGGTCGGAGGTGACGAAACGTTCATCCCGAGCCTCTCCGTGATCGATCTCCTGTTCAACTGCGGTCCCGCGAGCGCCGCGATCCTCCGCGGCGAGGCCGCCCCGTCCGAGACGCGCGAGCTCGAGAAGACGTTTCCGCCCCAGCGAGAGGAGCGCGTCGCGTGATCTACGACTCGCGAGGGCGCGATCCACAGGCACCGTACGACGCTTACAAGGACGCGGTGCGAACGTTCTACGAGAGGGAGACGGACCGCCACGGCTTCAACTTCCGCGCGCTGGGCTACAAGCAGCGAACGTCGCAGCAGCGCCGCTTCGCGGTCCTCGCCGAGGTCGGCGACCTCGACGGGCGCAGCGTCCTCGACGTGGGCTGCGGGCTCGGCGACTTCGTCGTGCACCTCTCGTCGCGCGGGATCGTCCCGGACTACACGGGCATCGACCTCTGCGACCACTTCGTCTCCGCGTGCCGGCGCAAGTTCGAGCGCCCGACGGGAGGTCCCAGGTTCCTCGCGGGCGACATCCTCGACCACGAGAGGAAGCCGCCCTACGACTACGTCGTGAGCTGCGGCCTCTTCGGTCTCAGGGCCGAGGGCACGGAAGTCCGCGTCGAGGCCACGCTCCGGCGCATGTTCGACCTCTGCTCGCGTGCGGTCGCCGTCAACTTCGTGAG
>JACQDU010000634.1 GCA_016200955.1 bacterium | reverse complement strand
GCTCCACGAGAGGAACGGCGCGCGAGCCTCGATCCAGCGCCGCCTCGCGGGAGTCCGCGCGTTCTACCGCTTCCTCGGGCGAGCCGGGCTCGCGACCGCGGAGCCGGCGAAGGAGGTCCGCGCGCCCAAGCGAGGACGCGTCCTCCCGCGGTTCCTGGGAGAGCCCGACGTCCAGCGCCTCCTCGAGGCGCCTTCCGACGAGGACGGCTTTCCTCTCAGGGACCGGGCGATCCTCGAGACGCTCTACGGCGCGGGCCTCCGGGTCTCGGAGCTCGCCGGGCTCGACAAGGAGGACGTGCGACGCGAGGCCTCGGGAGACGCGTGCGTCCGCGTCCGCGGCAAGGGGAGAAAGGAGAGGCTCGCTCCTCTCGGCCGCACGGCGCTCGGGGCGATCGACGCTTACCTCCAGCGCGAGAGGGCCGTCCTCGACAGGAGAGGCCAGGAAGCGCTCTTCCTGAACAAGAACGGCGGGCGCCTGGGAGACCGCGGCGTCCGGCGGCTCGTCGTCCGTTACGCCTCTCGCGCGGGGATCGAGTCGGGAGCGAGCCCACACACGCTCCGGCACTCGTTCGCGACTCACCTGCTCGACCGCGGAGCGGACCTGCGAGCGGTCCAGGAGCTCCTCGGTCACGCGAGCCTGGCGACGACGCAGGTCTACGCCCACGTGACCTCGCGGCGGCTCGTGGAGGCCTACGCCCTCGCTCACCCGAGGGCGTGAGCGGAGCCGGGCGCGCTCCCGCTACCGCAGGAAGTCGGCGACCTTGATCCTCGCGGCCGGCACGGCGAGCGGAGAGACGGCGCCCGACAGCTTGATCGTCTTCGTGCTCCTGTGGGCCCAGCCGTGCTTCGCCCTCGGCGAGGGGCGCGGGTCCCTGCGGACCTCGAGGACGTCGTCCACGAGGTTCGCGATCCAGTAGTCGGCGATGCCCGCTTTCGCGTAGAGGCTCGCCTTCTCATCTCGATCGAAGCGAAGCGTCGAGTCCGCGACCTCGACGACGAGGAGCGCCGTCGTCGGGTGGGCGTCGCGGTAGTCGTCTCGCACGCCCGCCACGAGCGCGACGTCGGGCTCGGGTTCCGCATCGAACGCGAGTCGCAGAGGAGCCTGCTCCCGCACGTGCACGTCGGGCCCCACGACTCTCCTCAAGCAATCGGCGATGTGCCCGACGACGGTCGCGTGTCGACTTCCCATCGGGGCCATCACGAGGATTTCTCCAGAGATGAGCTCGAGCCGTTCGTCGGGGCCGAAGACTCCGGCCTCTCCCATGCAGGAGTACTCGTCGACCGTGAAGCGCCGCGGCTCCGGATCTTCGCGGGGCGGAGACCTCAGTCTCGATTTCTTCTCTGCCTGGGCCACGGCGCCATCCTATCAACGGAGCAGGCAGGGAGACCGCCACGGCTTCGTACGGATGGATACGGATCCGGCACCAACCCGATCCGTACCGATCCGTCCGATCCGTGGCCGGTCCTCTCCTATCCGGCCCGTTCGAATCAACGCGAGCCCATGGCTCTCTCATCTCGGCGGATCGCCTGATACCCTCCTGGGAATGCCCGACGAGCGCCGCGTCTACTACGACCACGAGCCTGCTTACAAGAAGATCGCGGCCCAGGGCGGCCGAGGCTGGGACGACTTCTGCCCGAGCACCGACAGCTACGACGGGCTCGTGGCTTTTCTCGCATCGAACCTCGCGCCGCGACGGGGAGACGCGCGGCCGCGCGCGCTCGAGCTGGGCTGCGGGGGAGGACAGGCATCGCTCCTCCTCGCCCGCGCGGGGTTCGAGACGCTCGGCGTCGATTTCGCCGAGACCGCCGTCGAGCTCGCCCGGAAGAACGCGAAGGAAGCCGGGCTCGACGCGCGCTTCGAGCGCGGCGACGTCCTGGCGCTCGATGTGCCCGAGGGAGCCTTCGACCTCGTCGTGGACAACCACGTCTTCCATTGCATCGTCGGGGAAGACGACCGCCGCGCGTTCGTCGCCACGGTCCGCCGCGCGCTCTCGCCCTCGGGTGTCTTCTTCTCCGAGGCCATGAGCGGAGAGGGCGGCTTCGATCCCGGGAAGGCCCACGCCGACCCGAGGACGCGCGTCGCCTGGAACCACACCCGCTTCTGGGTCACGGAGGGCGAGCTCCGAGGAGAGCTGGCCTCGGCCGGCCTCGAGATCGTCCGCTTCGAGCGAAAGTCGCAGCCGCCCGGCGAGGGCGACCTCTTCGTCACCGTGTCGCGGCGAGGCCCATGAAGCTCGCTCTCAGATGAGGAGCGTGCCCTCGGCGCGCAGGACCGCCGCGACGGCGGAGTCGGGCTCGTCCATCGCCAGCTCGAGGGCCGTCGCGCGGTCGCGAACCTGGATCGACATGGCGAGGCGGTGCCGCACGGCCCAGGGAGGCGTGCGGCGAGCCGGCATCTTCTTGAACGCGCGCACGAGCTCCTCGAGCG
>JACQDU010000633.1 GCA_016200955.1 bacterium | reverse complement strand
GAGTTCAACAACATGTTCTGCTCGTTCAAGGGGGAGGGCACGGGCGCGGTTCGGCACATCTTCCATCACCACATCTTGAAGCCCGAGCGAACGCCGCTCGAAGCGAACCCGTGGGGAACCGAGAAAAGCAGCGGCTCGTTCTCTACCTTGTTCGAGCGCCGCCTCCTCGCGGCGCGTCGCTACTGCGAAGACCCCTTCGAGATTCGGCCGACGATGAAGAACGGAAAGCTGGCTGCGGAGCGCGTCTTCGGCATCAACGCTCCCCTACGACCGAGGATGGCGCGCGCGTTCTCTGAGTTGGCGGCCGACAAGGCGGACGTGCTGCTCCTCGCGGGCGATTCAAGTCGGCTCCCATTGCCGGACGGCTCGATCGACGCGGTAGTGACCGATCCGCCGTACTTCGACAACGTGAACTACTCGGAGCTAGCGGACTTCTTCTATGCGTGGCTTCGGCTCGGGCTACCGAAGGAGATGAGCTTCAAGGGGGAGACAAGCCGAAACCCCCGCGAGGTCCAGGGCCGCGACTCGAACGGCTTCGCGGAACTGCTAGGAGATGTGTTCCGCGAGTCGGCCCGAGTTCTCAAGCGGAATGGCACCCTCGCGTTCACGTTCCATCACTCGCGCGAGGAGGCGTGGGAAGCGGTTGCTCGCGCAATCGAGAGAGCGGACCTCCACGTCGTCGCGGCTCACCCGATCAAGGCTGAGATGTCGGTCGCGATGCCGAAGACGCAGGCGAAGAACCCGATCAACCTCGACCTGATCATCGTGTGCAAGCACAACAACGGAACCGCCCGCTCCTCAGAGCGGGGATCGGTTGCGGACGCGGTGAACGAGGCGCGCGGGATCGCGGCGCGCTTCAAGGCAGCCGGGGCAACGCTCTCGAAGGGAGACCTCCGAGTCATCATGATGGGAGGCTTCCTCAAGCTGGACAGCGCGACTCCAGGCGGCGGCGACGACGCGAGCCGAAGGGCGCTCATCGAGGAGTTCACGGCGCAAATCGAGCCGCTCGCAGCGTGCCAGCGCGAAGCGCCCGCGCGAACGAGCACCGGACGGACGGGGCGCGCGCGGCAACTCTCCTTGAGCTTCGACGCGGAGTCCTAGACCGCCTCGAACACGTCGAACTCAAGCGTCCGCCCGGCGTCCGGGCTCGGTGCGGACTGGACCTCGGCTTGGCCCCGACCGCGCAGGCGGATCGTGTAGCTCTCGACGGTCGAGGGCGCGATGGCCCTCGGGAGCGTTGAGATATGGGCGAGACGCGGATCGCGCACGTTCCAGTCCTTCGGCACGATCAACCGGCAACGCCCGAATCCCGTGGGGTCGATCGTCATGGGGTGCGGAAAGACGTACATCTTCCGGTTTCGGATGAAGCCATCGGCGTACGACCCGAAAGAGCGCACCGCGACGTTCAAGTGCTCGTCCGCGAGCGCGTGGTCGCAGTTGATGAGGTCGGCGTGAGCCACGCTGATGCTGTGGACCACGCGCGGATTCGAGCCGCTCCCCGTGTAGAGGAAGAACACGAGGAACACGTCGCACCCCTGCTTCCTGCCTGACGGGATCGTGCTGTTGAAATCGATGTCCGGCCGCGCGGGTCGCCCTCGCGTGAACGCCAGAGACTTGACCTCGTACCCCTCTTGTGTCGCCGCCAGGGTGAGCCAGAAATCCGGGTAGCTGTTCCGACCCTGTTGCGTCACCGCGATCCCCGCCTCCGCGACGCGGGCGGCGAACCAGTCCTGCGCAAAGTACTCCTTGTCGTTCGCGCTTCGCGGCGTCATCGACGTGGCGCGACGAAAAGCCTCGACCATCTTGAGGAAGACGGGAACGGCGTTAGTCTGGCGTTGCGGCGCTCCCCCACTTGGCTGTTGAGCGCGCCGGGCCATGCCGCCCCCTCCGCCCTCTATCGGCCGGGTGCCCGCCCACCTTGAGTGTCGTCCCCGACAGGTCACGCGAGGCGCTACGCGCGCCGACCTGTCTTCGACCCTGGATGCGCGACATCGAGCGACCGCGTAGCTCTCGGGTCGGCAACCGGACCTCGGCAACCGGACCTCGGCACCGGAAAACACCGGCAACCGGAAAACACCGGCAACCGGACACCGGCCACCGGACCCCGACCCGTGCGGCTTCAGTCGAAGCTCCCGTGGAGAAACCACCGCTTGTCCTCGAGATCCTGAAAGACCCAGCTCTCGCGCCCCTTCTCGTCCGCGAGGATCCAGTAATCGCGCCGCGCTTCGTTGCCATCCCAGAAGCCGGTCTCGATCCGCTCGGGCCCCGTCGCCCGCGAGACCTCGCGCTTCTTCCCGCGGATCGTGAAGCTCGCGGGAACGCCCTTCTTCGTGAGAGAGACCGAGATCGCCGTCGGTCGCGCGAGGAGCCGCGTCGGCCGCCGCCCCTTCGGGAGAGCGCCCGCGCGAGCGGGCTTCTCGCTCGTCGCGGGAAAGCTCGCCCAGGCGCGCTCCGGGCGGTGGTCGGGCGCGAGGCTCGCTCGCAGGACGCACCGTGCTCCCAGCCGAGCCTCGAGGCGAGCGAGGAGAAGCGCGAGCTCCTCCTCGCCTTGGTCTTTCCTGGAGGAGAACAGGTCGCCCTGGCGCTCGGACCTCTTCGCGGTCTCGGGCGCCGCGAGCTCGATCGCGGTCACGGGCGCCGAGAGGTCGAGGCGCTCGAGCCGTTCCTTCAAGACCCGCTCGAGCGCGGGCGCGCGAGAGACGGCTCCCGCGAGGCGACACGAGAAACTCACGGGAACGGCGTCTTCTCGCGAGAAGACGAGGTCCAGCGACCGCGCGGCTCGCCCGCCCGCGGCGAGACGCGAGGCGAGCTTCCGGGAGAGGAGCTCGATCGCGAGCGAGAGGTCCTCGAGCCGGTCGGTCCCTCCCTCGAGCTCGAGCCGCTCGCGCGCTTCGCCCTCGAAGGAAGCGGACGAGAGAGGATCGGCCCGCTCGCCGAGCGCGCGGTCGAGCCGGTCGAGCGTCGCGTTCCCGAACCTCGACGGCAGTGTCTTCCGCGGAAGCGCGAGGAGCTGCGCCACCGTCCTCACCCCGGTCGCCGCGAGCGCTTCGAGGACGCTCTCCTCGAAGCCGAGCGCGCCGAGCGGGAGCGGAGCGCGGGCCACGCGCGTCTCTCCTTCCTTCGCGATCTCCTCGCCCGACCCGGAGACGGCCAGCGCGACCGCCGCGAGCGGCGTGTCCGCGATCGCGGCGAGCGCCGAGTGCCCGCGCGAGCGCAGCTCCGCGAGAGCTCGCGAGAGCAGGCGGCGCTCGCTCCCGTGGACGAGCGAGGTCCCGCTCACGTCCACGAGGAGGGCGCGGCGCTCGTGATCGAGCGCGGCGCGCGGCGCGAGCTCCGCCTCCGCCCACCGCGCGAGCTCGAGGAGAGCGGCTCGATCCTGCTCCGGCCGATGCTCGCGCACGAGGAGCCCGGGCGCCGCCGCCAGCGCGTGGGCGTGCGTCGAGCCCGGGCGCACTCCCTCGCCTTGGGCCTCATTCGAGGCCGCGGAGACGTGGAGCGAGCCACCGCGCCGCTCGAGCAGCGCGAGCTTCTTCCCCGAGAGCTCGGGCGCGGCACGCCGCGCGACCTCGATCGGCAGCGCGGGGAAGACGAGAGCCAGGATCCTCGGCTTCCCTCGAGCGGTGTTCGCGTGGCGAGCCGGCATCGTCTTCTCGTGGGGCAATGGGGCCATGGCGTCGAAGAGGGGCGACCCCGCTCCTGCCCCG
>JACQDU010000623.1 GCA_016200955.1 bacterium | reverse complement strand
TAGGTCGAGGCCCTCCGGGCCTCGACCTGCCTCGCTTCGGTCTTCACCCGATGGGGGGCTTACGCGCCCCCCGTCCGTATTCCGCGTCGCGACGCTTCGCGCCGCGCCGCGCACGGACTCCCCCCGCGGTAGGTCGAGGCCCTCCGGGCCTCGACCTGCCTCGCTTCGCTCGGCGGGCTCGCTCACGCTCGCCCTACTTGCCTCCGTGGTAGCCGCCGCCCGTGAAGATCCAGTGGCTGCGGGGGCCCGCGGAGCCGTGGCGGATGCTCGGGTTTCCGGGCACGACCTTCTCGATCGCCGGGGTCCCGACGAGGAGCGCGCCCGGAGGGGCCGCGAAGAGCATCTGGCCGATCGAGGTGGCGCAGATCATGGCGAAGATGGCCTGGGAGACTCTCATCGGGACCTCCTGACGGGAAGCTCAGGGTGCATGGTCGCTCTCCGCCCAGCGCTTCGACTCGAAGCGGATCGACCGGAAGAGCACGAAGATCGGAAAAAGCGTGATGAGGAGGAACGACAGGCAAGGGTAGCGGACGAGGGGCACGTCGCGCACGACGCGGATCTCGACCGGGCCGGGGAAGGTGTCGTCGCGCTCGACTTGCAGGACGTAATCGCCGTTCGGGATCCCGCCCAGATCGACCTCGGTGGACTGCGAGCCCTCGCTCCAGCTCTCGCCGCCGTCCACGCCCGAGTAGTAGCTGACCTCGACGCCGAAGGGATACGCGTGCTCGTTCTTCGTGTCGACGAGAGCGCACTCGCAGAAGGCCCAGGAGTTCGCGACGCCGGCGCGCGCCGTGATCTCGAGCGTGGCCGGGTTCCGGCGCGAGTCGAGCTTGAGCGGGAAGACGTTCGGCACGGTCTCGGCGGGAGTCGGCGTGGGCGAGCCTGGCAGCGGAGCCGCCGCGACCTTGGGCGGGACCGAGACGCGGAGCACCTCCGTGCTCTGGCTCCTCCCGTAGTAGGTGATCGTCGCGAGGAACCAGAGAGCGACCGCCGCGAGGCTCGCGACGAGGAGCCACCACTGCCCCGAGTGCGGGTTGGGCTGGTTCGGAGCGACTCCTTGGGGAGAGACGGGGCGGCGCTTCGCCGCCCCGACGGCGGCCCAGACCTCGCCCGGAGTCATGTAGAGGCCGCGCGACCAGGTCGTCTCCGCCGCGCTCTGCTCGCTCGAGAGAACGTAAGGGGGCGAGACGTAGTCCGTCGCGAGCGTCTCCTCGCCGCGCTGGACGCGCCAGGGGAACTCGCCCAGGACCGAGCGCACGATCGCTTTCCCGCTCGAGAAGTGGCGGTACTTGAGGCTCTCGTAGGTCGCGGCGGCCGACACGTGCGCCGAGATCTCCGGGATGCCGGGGAGAGGCTCTATGAGCGAGAAATGGCCGTTCTGGTAGGTGAGGTAACGGAAGCCGTGGTACGGGTTGAAGAAGAGGTGCTCCTCCCAGGCGAAGGTCTCTCCCCCGGCCTTCACGAAGCGCTCCATCCACCCGATCAGCTCGAAGGGCCTGTTCCCGAACGTCGCCCGCTGGCCGAGCGGCCAGAGAGGAGTCTCGCGGCGCGCTCGCTCGACCTTCTCTATGAGCTCCCACTCGGGCTTCGAGGTGTCGAAGATCGAGCCGCAGTACTCGCAGGCCACGCTCTTCGTGTTGGCGAAGCCCCGGAGCGTGTACGGAGCGCCGCACGAGACGCATTTGAGCGCCTTGGACTGGACCTCCTTCGCCTGCGTCTCGCCGTCGTCAAGACCAGCCACGGAACCGCCTGTGGTTCGTCATGTGGAGCTCGTCCCACGAGTGGGCCTTGCCGGTGAACAGGAGCGGCGGTTCCTCGCTGTAGTCGAGTGTCGCGAACCGGTTCCCGGGGGCGCGAAGGTCGGCGTAAGGAAGCTCGTAGCCGCTCCCGGCGACGAAGGGGAGCTCGCCTTCTCCTCCGGTGCAGCGGCCGACGCGGACCTCGCCCACGGTCCACTGCCCGTTCCCGATGAAGAGCTTCTGGCCCGGCTTCAGCTCCTCGAAGTGGAGGACCTGCGCGGGATTTCCATCGGTCGTCACGAAGTACTGGCCGAGGGCCTCGCCGATCCAGCCGGCGCCCTTGTCCTGGAAGTGGAGGAACCACTCGTTCCAGACGCCCGTCTCCTGCTCGAGCTGGAGGCGGCCGACGACCTCGAACTTCCGCCCGAAGGCTTCTCCCCTGGCTCCGAGGCACAGAGGCGAGGCGTCCTCGACGAGGCTCGAGATCTTCCCGAGGTCCTTGACGGCGTTCTGCCCCAGGGCGTCGTCGCGCGCGACCGTCGTCCCGCAGTAGCCGCAGACGGCCGAGACCGACGAGGCGGCCTGGAGCCGGACGGGCGCGCCGCACGAGGGACAC
>JACQDU010000102.1 GCA_016200955.1 bacterium | reverse complement strand
GAGGAGCTCGCCCGCGTCGAAGCCCGTGAGCTCGAGCGCGGCGGCGTTGACCGTCTCGATCGTGCCCTCGGGGCCGAGCACGAGCACGGCGTCTCCGATCGACGCGACGATGTTCTCGAGGCGCCGCCGCGCCTCCTTGAGCTCGCGCGTGCGCTCGTTGATGATCCGGTCCTTGTCGGAGATCGACTCCTTGAGCTTCCTCACGAGCTCGAGGATCGGCGACGCCGGCTCGAGCGCGGCGAGCGGCGGCCCCTCCGCCGACTCATCGGCCGGCAGGGAGCTCTCGAAATCGCGGCCACCGCGCGCCATGGCCCGATTCTAGCGGCGCCCCCTCGCGGGAGCACGCCGCTCAAGCGGGGGGAGCGCCCGGCTTTTCTTCCTTCGGGGGCTCGCTCGCGGGAGGAGAGACCGCCGTCTCCGTGGGAGAAACGGCGCTCGGCTCGTGCGCGTGAGCGGCGCCGGCCGCGAGGACGGCCTCGACCCTCTGCCCGGGCGTCGTCGCGCCGGCGTTCGCCTGCTCTGGGCTCTCGGCGATCGAGGCGGCGGCCTCGGCCTTCGCAGCGAGCGCCGTCGGGACCGCGTCTCCCAGGACGGCGCGCAGCTCGTTCGCGAGGGCCTCGTCCTCCGCCTGGATCGCGGCGCGCAGCGCGTAGCGCACGGCGCCCGCGGCCTTCGCCGCGCTCGCCGCCGCCTTCCAGTCGTCCTTGGAGACGGGGATGAACGCCTTCTGCGCGATCCGGCCGAGGAGAAAGGCGTTCCCGGTCTGCACGGCCTGCTTCCGCGCGCGCGCGAGCGCCTCGTCGCGGCGGGTGGGCTCGGGGATCCTCTCGAAGAAGTCGAGCGCCTCGGAGAACCGGCCCGCGGCGAAGAATTCGTCTCCGAGCGCGAGCGCGTCGAACGGACGCTTCGCGTCGGGCGCGTAGAGCATGTTCCTTTTGTCGATCGCTCCGGGGATCGTCACGGGAGCTCTCTAGGAAGATGAGCTGGAAGAAGACGAGCCGTTCTTCTTCGAGCCCTCCGTCGTGGGAGACGGGCTTGCCTTGGCGGATTCCTTGACTTCCTTCGATGCCTTCTTCGCGCGAGCGACGCTCTCGTCCTGCTTGTAGGACTTGCTCTTGTAGTCCGTGCAATAGAAACCAGAGCCCTTGAAGATCAGGCCAGCGCCTGCGCCGATCAGGCGACGAGCCTTCTTCTTTCCGCACTTCGGGCACTTGTCGATCGGGTCCGACGTGATCGACTGGAAGACCTCGAAGCGGTGCTCGCAGGCATCGCACTCGTAATCGTAAGTCGGCATCTGGTCGCTGCTCTCTCTTGTGCGTGGAGTCTACGCAAGGACCGCACCTAATCCAAGCGCGAAGCTCATGAGATCAGCGGGAGCTCGATTTACGGCGACTCGCTGGAAGGACCAGGCGCGCCGACCTGCCAACGTGGCAGCCCTCCGGAAGCGAAGCGCGGCAGCCGGGGCTGCCGCGCGCGAGCGAGACTGCGTCCGGGAAGCCTTACTTCTCTTCCTTCTTCGGCGGCTCCTCGGCCGGCTTCTCGGCGGGCTTCTCCGCCGGCTTGGCGGCCCCGCTCGACTTCGCGCCCGTGAGCTTCCAGTCTTCCTTGCGGTTCGGGCGCTTCGCCGGGTTGTAAGAGGGCGGGAGAGCGCCGTCCTGGATCGTGTAGCCGGGCGTCGGCGCCGCGCCGTTTCCGACCGGAGCCATGAGCTTCCCGCACTCGGGGCAGTGTCCGCGGTTCACGGCGGTCGCCGCGTCCTGCGCCGCGACGCTGCACAGCCAGCACTGGTCGCCGCCCATGATCGGCGCGCCGCCGGTCCCGGAGCCGCCGCACTCGGGGCAGACGCGAGAGCCGCCGCAGCGCCAGCACACTTCCTCGGAAGCGACCGCGCGGTGATAACCGCACTTGTTGCAGTAGTTCAGGCTCGGGTCGACCGATGCTTCCTTGCAGACCGGGCAGAAGAGCTCGTGCGGCTCGGCGATGGAGACGCGCTCGTCGGGCTGCTGCGTCGTGTAGTAGGCGTTGCAGCTCCAGCAGCGGTTCTCGACCGCGCTCACGCTCTTCTTGCAGCTCGGGCAGCGGACGAACGGATCGGCGAGCGGCGGGAGCTCGTACTTCGGAAGGAGCCGGACGCTCCCGCGCTCGGCGGCGAGCCTTCGGATATCGAAGTCGGAGAGCTTCTTGACATCGTCGTCGCCCATCGTCGTCCAGGCGCCCTTGGCCTTCTCGCGGGCGACGTAGTCCTCGATGTGAGGAGGCTCGCCCTGCTTGGCCGTGCCCTCCTCGCAGCCGCGCTTCTTCAGGAAGTCGCGGAAGCTCTGCGCCTGCTCGGTTCCCGTGACGAGGTAGTCCGCCTTGAGCGGGCGGAGGCGGTACTCGACCTTGTCCGAGAGGCACTGCTCGGGGCGCAGCTCGACGGCGGTGTCGCCCTCGCCGCGCTTCACTTCCTCGCTGCCCTTCTTGTAGTACTTCTCGACGCCAGGGTTCACGAGCTGCGGCTTGTACTTCGGGTTCTTGAGGTCGTCGGTGCAGGTCGGGCAGATCCCGCGGCCGGAGGTCTCGGCGGCCTGGATCGCGGCCGTGTCGGGGAGACCCTGCGGCAGCCCGAACTGGTCCGGCCCGTAGACCCGGCCGTCCGGCGCCACCGCGATCGCGAAGGTCCCACCGCCGAAGGCGAAGTTGAAG
>JACQDU010000640.1 GCA_016200955.1 bacterium | reverse complement strand
GGAGTACTTCGTCTCCTCGTGGTAGCGCTCGGCGATCGAGGGGCCGGCGGTCATGCGGGCCCCCTCGCGCGCTCGCACCTCTCGCGGAAGGCGATCGCGGCGCGCAGGCCCTCGTGGACGCTCGGGAAGGCGAGCTCCTCCCAGGGGATCTCGCGCGGGGAGAAGCACCCCACGTCCATGCACTCGTCGAGAGCCGCGGGCGGGCCGCCTCGCAGGATCTCGCAGTCGTAGTAGATGACGACGACGGGGCTCCCCTCGTAGGCGAAGACTCCCAGGAGCTCGCCCGTGCGGGCGACCAGGCCCGTTTCCTCGAGCGTCTCGCGCGCGGCCGCGTCCGCTGGCCGCTCCCCGCGGCAGCAGTAGCCGCCCGGAGAGGCCCAGAACCCGCGCCGCGGCTCGATCCCTCGCTTGACGAGGACGATCTTCCCCTCCAACCAGGGCACGGTGCACGCCGCGACCTTCGGGTCCAGGAAGGTCGGCCGCCCGCAGGCGCCGCAGTCCCAGCCTCCGTGCCGCGCGATGGCGGCCGGGAGCGAGCCGCCGCACGCCGCGCAGAAGCGCGGCGCCTCGAATTGATGGGGAAGGCCCGGCAGGCCGGGCATGCTCCGCTCGGGAGGGCTCATCTTGGGCTTCTCGGGCCGAGTCTACCAACTCCGCGGCCCCGGAAGCCGCGACACCTTGCGACACGGACGTTTGTGAAGTAAGTTCGATCCACTTCCTTGCTCCGGCGGTCGCCTTTCGCACCGCGGCGCGAGGGCGGATGCGCGCTTCGGTCGGGACCCGGGAGAAGAGCGCGCTCGGAGGGAGAATCCGGCGCATGTCACTCTGGAAGCGCTTCAAACGGATCGTGCGCTCCTGGTTCGGCTGGGCCGCGGAGCTCGGCGAGGACCCCGAGCTCATCCTGAAGCAGAACATCCGCGACCTCGAGGCGGAGGTCCCGAGGCTGAACGAGCAGCTCGCCCAGTTCGCCGCTCAGAAGAACATCGTCGAGCGCGAGCTCAAGAAGCTGAGGGAGCAGGAGTCGGACAACGTCGCCAAGGCGAAGGCCGCGCTCAAGACGGGCCGCCGCGACATCGCCCAGGGCTACGTCGTCGACCTCGAGCGCCTGAAGCAGCAGATCCTCGAGAAGGACCGCGCGGTCAAGAACGCGAGCGAGGCCCTCGACAAGGCGCAGCAGATGAAGAAGGTCTTCATGGCCGAGAAGGACCGGAAGATCCAGGACGCGCAGCGCGCGCTCTCGGCCAAGCGGCAGGCGGAGTGGAACGAGAAGGTCGCCGACACCCTCGCCGCGTTCCAGGTGGGCGGCGTCGACCAGACTCACGAGGAGATGATCCGCCGGATCGAGGCCCAGACCGCCACGAGCGAAGCCAAGCTCCAGATCGCCCTCGACAGCAAGCAGGTCGGCAACGTCGGCCTCGAGGAAGAGGCGCGGAAGATCCAGGCGGAGGAGACGCTCCGCCAGTTCGAGCTCGAGATGGGCCTCGCCGCCCCGGTCTCCTCCGCTCCGGCCGAGGGCGAGTCTTCCAAGGAGAAAACGATCGGGCACAAGGAACGCGAGAAGGCCTAGCTCCGAGCGGCGTTTCACCACCGACTCGCCGAGACACCGAGAGCGCACCGCGGCTCGCTGCCGCTCGCCTGGTCTCCGTGTCTCCGTGCCTCCGTGGTGCGGTTCTTCGGGTATAGATGTAGGGATTCACGGGAGGGCGCGGAATGCCGACCTCACCTTCACTCCCCACGTGGGCGAACGAGCTCGCGGAGAAGTACCGCGGCGGGACGATCATCGAGTTCGTCGTCCACGGAGCGGTGCTCGACCTCGTGCGCGCGACCGGCTCCAAGGGAGAGCGGCAGTACCTCTCCTTGAAGACGTTCCTCGAGGACCACATCTTCCCGAGGCGGGACGCGGTCGTCTCCTACGACGTCTCCCGCGGGATCACCTTCCGCGACGACGAGACGTTCGGCGACTTCCACAGGGTCGCGCAGGCGGTGGACGCGGCGTCGGGGACGAACTACGGGCAAGGCCTCCCGCGCGACCCGCGCCGGGCGCTCTACCTGATCGAGCGCTACATGCGCTCGAAGGTGGACCCGCGCGGCGGGGTCAAGCCGAAGTCGATCGCCGTGATCGTCGAGTACGCGGGCATGGTCTGTCCCGCGGGCGACCCGGGCCACATGAGCTCCGACGAGCAGGCGACGCTCGTCACGCTCCTCCGATGGGCGAACGACCCGCTCTTCGTGAAAGCGGACCTGACCGTCGTGCTCGTCTGCGAGAACCTGGCGGAGCTCTCTCCCGCTCTCGTGAAGAGCCCTCACCTGGGCAAGGTCGAGGTCAAGCTCCCCGAGGAGGCCGAGCGCCGCGAGTTCCTCGAGCACCGCTTCCAGGAGATGCCGGCGCTCCAGAAGCTCGCGAAGGTCGACGTCCGGGTCATGGCGAAGCTCACGGCGGGCCTCTCTCGCGTGAACCTCCACCACGTGACCGCGCAGGCCGTCGCGAACGAGGCGGAGATCACGGGAGACTTCCTGAACCGCCAGAAGAAGGAGCTCATCGAGAAGGAGTGCTACGGCCTCCTCGAGTTCCTCGCGCCGCGCTACACCATGGACGCCGTGAGCGGCCACGCGAGCGTGAAGCAGTGGCTCGAGGAGGACGCGAAGCTCATCCGCGAGGGCCGCGTCGACGCGCTCCCCATGGGCTACCTCATCATGGGCCCCGTCGGCACCGGGAAGACGTTCCTGATCCAGTGCTACACAGGCTCGATCGGGATCCCGTGCGTCAAGCTCCTGAACTTCCGCTCCCAGTGGCAGGGAGTCACGGAAGGGAACTGGGAGAAGATCCTGAACGTCCTCAAGGCGACCGGGCCCGTGGGCGTGATCATCGACGAGGCCGACGCCGCGCTCGGGAACCGCGACGCGAGCGGCGACTCGGGCACGAGCTCGCGCATCTTCTCGCAGCTCGCGGCGACCATGGGAGACACGCGCTACCGCGGGCACATCCTCTGGTTCCTCATCACGTGCCGTCCCGACATCCTCCCGATCGACCTGAAGCGCCAGGGCCGCGCCGAGGTGCACATCCCGCTCTTCTATCCCGAGACCGAGGAGGACCAGAAGATCATGCTCGGGATCCTCGCGAAGAAGGTCGGCGCGAGCGTCGCGAAGGACGCGCTCGACATCACTCTCCCGACGCGCCCGGCGTCTCACGCGTGCGAGGACGACGACCACGGGGAGGAAGGCCACGAGTGCGGCTCGGGCGACCTCGTCGCGTCGCTCGGAAGCCAGACGACGCTCTCGGGCGCGGAGATCGAGGCCCTGCTCATCCGCGCAAAGCGCCGCGCTTACCTGTGCTCGCGCGACGAGATCACGAAAGAAGACATGGAGCTCGAGTCGAAGGCGTTCGCGCCCTCGCTCTCGGCGGACGAGCTCGCGCTCCAGATCGCGACCGCGGTGCTCGAGTGCTCGGACAAGCGCTTCTTGCCCGAGAAGCTGCGCGACCTCGACCGCGGGAAGCTCATGGACTTCGTGCGCCAGGCGGGCGAGCTCTACTAGGTGAGCGACCCGGGGGCCGCGGGGCAGGCGACCGCGCGCGTCCGCTCCGCGCTCGCGCTCGCGCGCGACCTCGCTCACCGTCCCTGGGAGCCGATCGCGAGGGACGGCGCAACTCGCCGGCGCTTCTTCGCGATCGGCGATCCCCAGGCGAGCGCGGAGCGGTTCTTCTCGATCCTCGATGCGAACGACCTCCTCGGAGGCGACGGGCGGCTCGCGCGCGACGCCTGGCTCCTCT
>JACQDU010000599.1 GCA_016200955.1 bacterium | reverse complement strand
GAGCGCGCCGGCCTCGAGGACGACGAGCGCCGCGAGGTGATGCGGCAGGAAACCGATCGCCCGAAGGACCGCGTGCTCGGAGATCCGCTCGCGCACTCCCATGGCGACCGTGTTGCCCAGGATGAGCATCATGATCCCGAGGATCACGAGCGAGACGATGTTGAGCGCCTTCAGGATCTCCGAGAACATCGCCATGAAGGACTTGTTGAACGTCTGCTCGTCCTGGCTGAGCGTCTGCGTGTCCTCCTGGTCGAACATCTTGTCGATCGCCTGCGCCGTCGCGATCGCGGCCTTCGAGTCCGCGACGCGCGCGGTGATCCAGCCGATCTGGTCCTTCGCGCGCTCGGGCATCGAGTCGTTGAAGTATTCCCAGTGGAAGAGGATCGTGGACTTGTCGACGGTCTTCCGCGTCGCGACGTAGAGGCCCGAGACGTTGAACTTCCATTCGCCCTTGAAGATCTGGCTCGTGAGCGTGACGCTGTCGCCGACCTTCCAGTTGAACTTCTTCGCGAGGACCTCGCCCACGATCAGGCCCTGGCGGTCCGACTTCCAGGCCGCGAGCTGCTCGGGCGGGACCTTCATCTCGTCGTAGACCTCGAAGAACGTCGTGTGGTCCACGGCGAGCATCTGGAAGAAGTCGTGCTCGTGGTTCGGCTCCTTGCCGCCGAACCAGTTCGCCCACGTCACGGCCTTCACGCCAGGCACGCGCTCCTTGATCATGGAGACGTACTTCTTGGGGAGGCTCATGACGAACGTCACCTTGTGCCGGGTGACGACGCGCTCGATCGTGGACTCGTCGACGCCGACCGTCCACGCCCAGATCACGGTCCGCAGGAGCACGAACGCGATGATCGCGACGGCCACTCCCACGATCGTGAGGAGGCTCCGGAGCACGTTCCTTCTCAGGTTCTGCGCGGCGAGGAAGAAGAGACTCACGAGAGCACGCCCTTGTCGAGGCGGCGGATCACGGTCGCCTTCTCCGCGGCGGCGGGGTCGTGCGTGACCATCATGATCGTCTTCCCGAAATCGCGCGCGAGCGTGCCGAGGAGCGTCAAGACCTCCTCCGCGCTCTGGCGGTCGAGGTCGCCCGTGGGCTCGTCGGCCACGATGATCTTCGGGTCGTTCACGATCGCCCGCGCGATCGCGACGCGCTGCTCCTGTCCGCCGGAGAGCTGCCGCGGGTAGTGAGCGGCGCGGTCCTCGAGCCCGACCACGCGCAGCGCCGTCTCCGCGCGCTTCTTCCGCTCCGAGCGCCCGAGCGAGGTGAGCGAGAGCGGGAGCATGACGTTCTGCAAGGCCGTGAGCACGGGGATCAGGTGGAAGGACTGGAAGACGAACCCGATCGTGTTCGCTCTCCAGCGCGCGAGCTGCCGCTCCGAGAGACCGCCGAGCTCCTCTCCCGCGACACGGACCAGGCCGTCCGTCGCGCGGTCGAGACCGGCGATCAGGTTCAGGAGAGTCGACTTCCCCGAGCCCGACGGGCCCATGAGCGCCTCGAAGGCTCCGGTCGCCACCTCGAGGTTCAGGCCGTCGAGTACGCGCACGGGCTCCTTCCCGCGCCAGAACGTCTTCTTGATGCCGGTGAGCTCGATGATCGGGGGACCGCTCGGCGCCTTCGCCGCCTTGTCGGCGGCGGGCGCGGATTCCGTCTGGGCCATCAGTTCGTCTTCTCCTTGACCTTCTGACCGTCGGCGAGAGTCTCGGGTGGATCGGCGACGACGCGGCTCCCGGGAGGAGGGCCGCTCTTGAGCTCGAAGCCCGCCCCGAACGGCGCAGCGATCGCCACGGGAACCGAGCGCACGCGGCCGTCCTCGACGAGGAAGACGACCTTCGCTCCCCCGCGCTCGGTCACGGCCGCGCGGGGCGCGAAGAGCTTGGGCGGCTCGTTCATGGAGCTCGCCTCGAGCTCCTTCTCGAGGAAGCTCACGCGGGCGGCCATCTCCGGGAGGAGGAGCTCGGGCGCATCGACGAGCTTCACCTTCGCGATGAGCGTCGCCTTGGCGCGATTCACGCGAGACCCGAGCTCGACCACGATGCCTCGATGCCGCTTCTGCGAGAACGCGTCGAGCACGACCTCGCACGGAGCGCCGAGGCGAGCCTTCGCGAGGCGGGCTTCCGGGACGTCGACCTCGACGAGGAGGCTCTCGAGGCTCGCGCGCTCGACGGCGGGCTTCTCGTTGAACGTCCCGACGAGCTCGCCCGGGTCGAGCGGCTTCCCGACGACGAGGCCGTCGAAGGGCGCCGTCACGGTCGTGAAGCCGAGCTCGACCTCGCGCGCCTTGAGCTCCTCCTGCGCGGCCTCGACCTCGCAGTCGGCGGCCTTCACGTCCTCCTCGAGCGAGGTCACGCGGACCTTGTGGTCGTCGGGAGTCGAGGCGGGCATCACGTCGTTCTTCTTGAGCAGCTCCTCGCGCTCGAGCTGCTGGCGCTCCTCCGCGAGGTGGCCGCGCGCCGAGAGTGCGCGCGCTCTCGCGGCGAACAGGCGCGAGCGGGCGCCCGAGACGGCCGATCGCTGCGAGGCGTCATCGACCTCGTAGAGGAGCGCACCCGCCTTCACGCGGTCGCCTTCCTTCACGTGCATCTTCTCGATGCGGCCTAGGAGCTTGCAGCTCACCTTGGCCTGCCGCTGGGGGACGACGTAGCCCGTGGCCGTGAGCTCGATCGCCTGCTGCGCGGGAGAGACGAGCGAGATCTCCGTGACCGCGACCTCCGTCTTGAAGATCGACGGCGCGAGCTCGCGCGCGCCCAGCGCCGCGCCTCCGGCGAGCGCCACGACCACGAGGAGCGCCACGATCCACCCGCGACGGGGAGGCGGAGCGTCGCGGTCGATCCGGAGCGACGCGAGGTCGGTCGCCAGCTTGTCGGCCATGTCTCCTCGCGAGGACGGGAGATCCTACCTCGAACTCCGCCCGCCCGCCGAGTTATCCTCAGCTCCTGGAGCTGGGGATCGTGGCCGACGAGAGCTTGCCGGAGAAGGCGCTCCGGCTCTTCAAGAACTTCTTCACCTGACCGGCGCCCACGGGCCCGAGGCCGCGCCTGACGCAGCTCCCGTTCAGCCTGCACCTGATCGCGGGGGCGAGCACGGTCGAGCTCTTCCCGTCCGGGCCGCTCGACGTCTTGCGCTTCTACCAGAGGCACCACGCCTCAATGCACCACGAGCTCGAGTACGTCGTCTGCCTCCCCGCCGGCGCGCGCGCCGAGGACTTCCAGGCCTACGCGATCTTCCGCCTCAGGGCCGAGGAGAAGATCCCGCTCGCCGACCTGAACGACCTCGAGAAGACGCTCCGCCGTTCTTACGGGACCATGATCCACCTCCCGCGAGCGCGGCCTCTCCTCGAGAGGCAGTACTCGAGCGACCTGAACGACGAGGACCCGCCCGAGGGCCTGAACCGCGCGCGCGCTCCCGCGGGAGAGAAGGCCGCGCCCGGGCGCCTCTCGGTCGGCGAGATCCTCGACATCGTGGGCAAGGAGCTCCCGGGGCCCGAGGTGATCGCGTGGCTCGAGGGGGCCTTCCGCCAGCCTCCGCCGAAGGGCCGGATCGAGCACCGCTACTACCTCGATGCGACCGCGCGCGTCTACCTCGTGCGCGACCACTTCTCCGAGGGAAAGACGCTCTACCGCGCGGAGACGAGCGACGCCGCTCTCAGGCCGGAGCGGCCGCCGCGCTGACCTCTCGTCATCCAGAGGAGACGACATGCCGAGGAGCAAGAAGGCGCCGGCCGGGAGAGGAAGAGCCGCCGCGAAGAGAGACTTCCCCGCCGTCTTCGCGCGGCTCAAGGGAATCCTCGCGGAGCACGCGCCGGCGCTCGTCGTCGCGCGGGACGGGCCCAAGGGCTACGTGCTCGAGACGAAGATGACCTACAAGGGCAAGCCCGTCTTCTTCGGAGGAGCGAGGCTGGGGAAAGCTTACGTGAGCTATTACCTCTTCCCTCTCTACGCGTGCCCCGACCTCAAGGACGGCATGTCTCCTCTCCTCGAGAAGCGCATGCAGGGCAAGACGTGCTTCAACTTCAAGGAGATCGACGAGCCCGCGTTCCGGGAGCTCGCGCGCCTCACGCGACGGGGGCTGTCCGCGTTCAGGACGCGATCGATTCCCGGCTTCGAGCCCGGGAAGAAGTGATGCCAAGTTCGCCCCTCCTCGTCCTGCGCGCGGCCGTGTAGAGTCCCCAAGGGCGCCGGACGCTGAGAGATGGTCCTGCCGAGAAGACGGCTCCGCTGGCAAGACGAGGTTGTTTCGACGTCTCGCGCGGATGATTTTCGCTCCGCGCTTTCAGCGCTCCGCGAACCGCGCGAGGCTGACGGGGTTCATCGAGGTGCCGACGCGTCTCGGCCAGAGCAGGTGGTTTCAACGTCTCGCGCGGATGACTTTCGCTCCGCGCTTTCAGCGCTCCGCGAACCGCGCGAGGCTGACGGGGTTCATCGAGGTGCCGACGCG